>JACQEC010000260.1 GCA_016200765.1 Chloroflexota bacterium
GGTCAGCACCCAGATCAATCACTTCGCCCTCAAAGCAAAACTCTATCTCCAGGCTTTACAGACCGCCTTCACTGCGCTGCGTGAATTGCAACCTGTTCGCCTGGCTGCGTAAGGTGAGTATGTAACGAAGAAAAACACAACAGCCAGTCCGATCCGGACTGGCTGTTGAAAAACAACTTGAAGAGCGGGTGAAGGGATTCGAACCCTCGGTCTTCTCCTTGGCAAGGAGACGCTTTACCACTAAGCTACACCCGCACCTGCTCCAAATATTACTGGATTCTTGCCCCATCGTCAAATTTTATGCTCATTCGCATGAGTCACATAGAGGTTGGTGTTCACCGCAGAGGGCGCAGAGGACGCCGAGAAAAGCTTTGGAAATCTCTACGTCCTCTGCGCTCTCGGCGGTGAGTTCGTTTTCTCCGCTAATCCGTTATCATGATCCGTTGATAGCTCTTAGCCCGGCAGGGCGTCGAGCAAGCGCGCAATCTCGGCCTCGCTGTTGTAGAAGTGCGGCGAGACGCGCACGCCCAAAGGCCGCAAGGCCACGATGATGCCCTGCGCCTCCAGCTCCTTCACCAGCGCTCCGTCGCGCTCTGCGTTGCCGAGGGTGAAGGTAGTAATGGCGGTGCGGTGCGCCGGGTCGGGCGAACTGACGATGCGCAGGCTCTCGCCCTTGCGCCGCAAGCCGTCGTAGAACAGTTCGGCCAGCGCGCGCCCCTGCTCCTCAATCGTGTTCATGCCCACTTCCTCGATCAAACTTAGCGACGCCGCGAGCGCGGCCTGTCCGATGGCGTTGCCCCCGCCCACCGCGTAGCGCGCCGCGCCGGGTCGCCAGCGGATTTCGCCCTCGAACGCCGACTCACTGCCGCTGACGGAGGCGTGACCGGCGAACGTCGGGCGAATCTGGTCAACGGCCTCCGGCGCGACGTAGAGCGCGCCGACGCCGAAGCCGGCCATCAGCCACTTGTAGCCGTGCGTTGCCAGCGCGGATACCCGCGCCGCGCGCGCGTCCAGCCGCTGTGCGCCGACGCCCTGTATCGCGTCCACGATCAGCAGACAGCCGCGCTCGGCGCAGCGCCGCCCCAACTCGTCCAGATCAACGCGGTAGCCGGTGTCCCACTTGATCAGACTGCACGACACGGCGCGCGTGCGCTCGTCCACGGCCGCCATGATCTCGTCCACCGTTGGCCCGGCGGTGGCCGCCCACGGCGCGAAGCGCACCTCCACGCCGTGCTCGCGCAGATGCGCCCAGGTGATCATCAGCGAGGGAAACTCGCGGTCGGGCACGACGACATTATCTCCCGGCCGCCAATCAATGCCATGCGCGCAGAGGTTGATGCCGTGCGTGGTGTTCGCGGTGAAGACGATGTCCTCGGCGTGCGCGCCGATTAGCCGTGCCAGTCGTTCGCGCGCCAGCGGCTCGGCGGGCGGCACGATCTGCGCATGGGCTATGTTCGGGAACTGCGCCGACGCGGCGGCGCGCTCGACCGCGCGCACAGTGCGTACCGGCCACGGGCCAACCGACGCGGCGTTGAGGTAGGTGTACTCACGCGCGATGACAAATTCGCGCTCGCGCACCTCGGCCAGCGAGGGGGTATCTAGGGGTTGCATGAAGTTTGCTCCTTTGAAAGTTGAGAATTGTTCCCATCAGAATCTTCACCGCAGAGATCGCAGAGGACGCCGAGAAAATCATTGAAGTTCTCTGCGCGCTCCGCGGTCTCGGCGGTGAAACTGAAATGTTGAAGTTGTTCATCGAAAGCCCGCTACGACTCCGGCGACCATGGCACCGGGCTGACCTCGTCGTGGCGCACGGTGCGGCGATCCAGCCGGTCAATGCGCATGATGAGGCCGCAGGCGGGGTCGGGGCAAGTGGCGCGCGCGTCTGTCTCCATCCAATCGGCGGGATGATTGAGCCGTTGTTTGGCCGGCAGAAGCGGGATCACGGCTTGCAGAGCATAGAGGCAGAAATCGCCACCGTCAGGCAACGAAACCTTCCCGCCGCGCAGATAGACGACGTCACCCTCGCGCATGGCGCAGGTGCAGTGGCCGCTGATTGCCTCGACCACCACCGCCAGATCGTACAGTTCAAACTCGTCTGTTTGTTGGCTCATGCCCAATCCCCGCCCGCGCGCAAGGCGGGTAGCACCCGCTCGCCGAGCAAGCGGATGCCTTCGGCTTCGCTCAAGCCGTGCGGCGTGCCAAACTCTATCCGCCCTGCCCCGGCCGCAAACAACTCGTGCGCCTGTTCCGCTACCTCGTCCGGCGTGCCCGCGAACGCTAGCCGCCGGAGCAGATCGTCGGGGATCAATCGCCCTGCGCCCTCAAAGTCATAGATGGCCGCCGCCGCGTTGATGCGGTCAAGCAGTTCGGGATCGAGTTGTAGGGTGTGATCGAGCCGGGCGATGACCGGCAAGTAGAGCGCGGCCTTGCGGCGCACCAACGTGCGCGCGGCCTGCCCATCGCGATCTACGACCGTGACCGCCCCCACCGCCAGCGTGATCTCGTGTGGGCTGCGACCGGCGGCGGTGGCCGCGTCGTTCAGCCCGTCGCGGATGCGCGGAATAACATCGGGGTTGGCTGTGCCGCCGACCTTCACTTCTGCTACCAGCGACGCGCAGGCGCGGATGGCTTGCTGGCCCCACGCGCCCAGCAGAAACGGGATGTCGGGGCGCAGTATCGTCCAGCGCAATGAGTCGCCTCCGGCCAGTGGGAAGACCTTGCCCCGATACGGTTCTTTTGAGCGCGAGAGCAGGTGGCGCACGCACTCAAACGCTTCGCGCAGTGCGGTGACCGGGTGCGGCGGCTCCAGGCCGAGAAAGTCCAGCCAACTGCCGCGCGCGATCCCCAAATAGGCGCGGCCTTGCGAGGCTTCGTCAATCAGCGCGATATGCCCGGCGATGTTGATCGGGTGACAGGTGAAGGGGTTGACCGCGGCCGGGCCAAGGCGCACCCGCTGTGTGTGGCGCGCCATCTCCAACAGCGGCAACCACGCCGGTTGATAGAGCAGGTCGTTATAGACCGTCACCCTATCAAAGCCGTGCGCTTCGGCGGCGGCCGCCAGCGGCCCGTATGCCGCGAGCGGCTGGTCAGTTTGAAAGGCGATGCTGAGACCGCGCTGGGTCATGCTCACGGCTTCTGGCTCGCCAGCACTGTGAACGACAGCGGCGGCAGTGCGAGGGTCGCTGTGCCATCCGTCACGGGCAACGGGTCTAAGGCAACGGGTCTAAGCGCACCGGGCGAATGGTGTCCGGCTGGTCGAAGATGTTGGCCGCTTTGGGGTCGTGCCCAGCGAGTTGGATCACGGTTTCGATGGAGGCGGGCGCGCCGCTGCGATCCGCGCTCTGCCAGTTGACTTCGATCGGCAGGGTCTCGCGCTGACTGCGGTTGACGATGAAGACCGCGCTGGTCCGCGTCTCCGCGTTGTAACTGGCGGAGACATCCAATAGGGGCATCGCCCCAAATTGCGCGGTCTCATACGACGGCGCGCGCACCAGCGCGTCCAGCGCCATGCCCGACGCATAGCGGCGGAACAGTTGCAACGGATAGAAGATAGTCTGCCGCAACAGGCCGCTAGGCGTGGTCAGGATGGGCGCGATGATGTTCACCAACTGCGCGAGGCACGCGATCTTGAGCACGTTACAGCGGCGCAGGAACACGCTTAACCACTGCGCCACCACCAGCGCGTCTTCGAGGTTGTAAATCTCCTCAATCAGGTGCGGCGCTTCGGTCCAGCCGCCCTGCATCGTGCGAGCTTTGTACCAGACGTTCCACTCGTCCCACGCCAGATAGACGCGGTGCTTGGAGCGCCGCTTGGCCTGCACGTAGCGCAGTGTCCCCGCCAGCGTATCCACATGCGCCTCGAACTGCGCGGCCAGCGCGAGATAACTGGCGGTGTCGCCGTCGCGGTTTCCGGCATAGTAGTGCATCGAGAGGTAGTCCACCAGTTCCCAGCACGTTTCCAGCGCGACCCGATCCCATTCGGGATAGGTCGGCATCTGGCTATTGGACGAGCCGCACACGATCAATTGGATCGCCGGGTCTTGCCAGCGCATCAGTTTGGCCGCCTCGCGGGCTTTGCGTGCGTACTCGTCCATTTCCAGATGCCCGATCTGCCATGGGCCGTCCATCTCGTTGCCGAGGCACCAGTAGCGCACGCCGTGCGGCTCCGGGTGGCCGTGCGCGGCGCGCAGGTCGGCGTAATGGGTGCCGGTCGGCGCATTACAGTATTCAACCAGCGCCGCCGCTTCCTCAATCGTGCCGGTGCCGAGGTTGACGCCGAGCATCGGCTGTGTGCCGAGCGCGCGGCAGAACGCGATGAACTCATTGGCTCCGAACTGGTTGGTCTCGACCGACTGCCACGCCAGTTCGCGCCGCCGCGGGCGCTGGGCGCGCGGGCCGACGCCGTCCAGCCAGTGGTAGCCGCTAAGAAAGTTGCCGCCGGGGTAGCGGATGACCGGCGGTTGCAATTCGCGCAGAGCGTCAAGCACATCGCGGCGCAGGCCGCGCTCGTCGGCCAGCGGCGAGCCGGGCTCGTAGATGCCGCCGTAGATCGCGCGCCCCATGTGCTCCAGAAAGCCGCCGAACAGGTTGGGCTCGATAGCGCCAATGGTGCGCTCGGTATCAAGCGTGATGCGAGAGAGCATAGGGTTGATCTTCTCTCCTTTAAGGTCTGGCCAGCCGCGCCCGCACATCCGCGCTGTGTTGGCGGTAGTGCTCGTAGGAGTTCATGGCGATCAGTTCCCACGGCACCCAATCGGCGGGCATCTCGCGGAACATGGCCGCGTCAGCCAACTCCTCTTCGGCGAGCGACTGCACGCCCGCGACCAACTGCTCATGGACGCGCTGTGCTTCCGTGCGGATGTCGTCCGGCGAGCGCGCGCGGCTCGCCTCAAGGATAGCCGCGTTGCGCGCTTCCGGCGGCAAGTTCCACAGATCAGACCCGGCCAGCGCGCGCCTGTTTATCAAGCCGACCATCTCCTGCTCATACCACGTAATGTGGGCGACGATGTCCTTGAGCGGCATCTCACCCGGCGCGCCCGCCTGAACCATACGCGCCTCGCCGATGCCTGCCAACAGCGCGTCCCAGCGGGCGCGCTCGGCTTTCAAGGTCTCCAGCAGGGTCGTCTTGTCCATCGCGTTCCACCACCGTCACCAGGCGATGCGCCGCCGGTCGCGGAAGAAGCCGCCGCGCGGGCCGCCGTCGAGCAGGGTCGCCAGCCAGACAATCGTATCCGCTCCTTGCGCCAACGTGCGGGGCGCGCGCGGGCCGCCCATCTGCGCGACGATCAGCCTCTCAAAACCTTCTTCACTTGTGTCTGCTCTGGAAATATTCATAAGAGCGGAGGTGTCCAGGTGAAGCGACTGCCAAGCCCACGAAGCATTTCGAATGTATTCACGTAAGGCACGTCGAATGCCCGGCACACGTTGGGCATGGGCACCGTTTTCTTTGCCTCTGCGGCATATTCTTCCTGCGTCACCGCCGTCAGCCCGTGAGCCTTCGCGTATGCGATGACCCACCCGTCAGCCGCCCTCGCGAATTCGGCTATCGCCTCCGGCTTGAACTGCGGCTGGCTCTTCACCCATCGCATCATTTTTCCGAACCATTCGGTGACAGCGGGATCGCTTGTGGAGGCAAAGAATGACTTGGGCACGGACCGTGACGCCCATGTCTTCAACTCGTCATTCCCGGCAAGAATTTCTTTGCGCACGCGGTCAATACTAACCAACCGTTTCACCTTCGCGTACTGTACCAAACATTCCCAGAAACCGGGGCAGAGATCGAACGGGTAATACCGACGATTGGCTTCCATGAACACGGACGCATCCAGGACGTAGCTGAAGGATGTGCTTGCCATGGCCGTCAATACCCAAGGTTCTTCGCGAACTGGTCGAAGGTATTACCGCGCAGGCCCGTCAACTGATAGGCCTGCTGGTACAACAGTCGGCCTTCTTTCGCGGCACGTACCACGGCTACGCCGAAGCGTTTGCCAATCCGCACATTCTGGTTGAGCCAGAAACTACCCCCGCCTTTACGCGCGCTCCGTGTATGTCGCTCGTCCTTAACATAAGTGCTGTAGAAATCGGAGAAGGCCTTGCGGGAGATTAACCCAGCGTCCAGGGCGCGCCGTGCGGCGACGATCGGGCTGACTTTGAAGTGGCGTGCTAAATCTTGAAAGGGTTCATTCTGTTTGCGTGCCCCTGCCCAATACTCTTTCAACTCGTGCTCGGGCACAACAAACTCGGCGGCGACACCGTTGCAGAACTGTTCCACCGGTTGTCGCTGGGCGTGCTGTGGCTGGAGCGGATCGAGATCAGACACACCGTCGACGCCTAACCACAAGTGCGCCAATTCGTGCGCGAACGTGAACATCTGCGCGGCCTTGGCGTCCGCGCCGTTCACGAAGATCAACGGGGCAATCGCATCGCTCAGCACAAACCCGCGGAACTCCTCGGGGTCTAGTTTGCGATGGTTGTTATTGCCGACCACGCCGTTGATCACGATGAGAATGCGCGCCGCCTCAATCTTCTCACGCAGGAGCAATAGCGCGTCACTCCAGGTGTGCACATCGGCAGCCCAGCCGCGCTCCACGCCCAGGGTTTTGCGCATTGCGGCGGCAACCGCGCGCGGTTGATCTTGCAGCGTCGCGCTTCTTACGAATGGCAGTAGCGTCTCCCCGTCCTCGATCAGAAAATCGCGCATCCACGCTTGCCGTAGCTGCATCGTCTGGATCGTCTCGAGTAGGTCGGGGCTGGGATGGCGCACCGACGCATCGCCGACCGTCCGGAAATCTGTGATCGGGAGGCGATCGTCGGGCGGTTCGCTCAGAAACAGGTAGCCGAACGGCGTACGCGTGACTGCCGCCAGTTTCTCAGCCTGGGAGAACCTCATCTTGCCGGTTTGCTCCCACGCGTGCACGCGCGCTAGCGGGACGCGCAGCTCTCCGGCCAGACCTTCGTCCGTCAGCCCTGCGCGTTCTCGCGCCCAGCGCAACAACTGTGGTTGAAATGTGACGTCCATCTCGACTCCCGGAATACCCTTCATCCTCCGCAAGGTGTTCATCTGCGGGGGCTGTCTTTCCTTGTCTACCCCTGCCTCCACGCCCCGCTCCCCACATCACTTGTCCTGACACCACGTCAGCGATCAGGAAGAAGTTGCCCTGTCACGCCAATTCATCGCGCCCTCATGCAATGATCGTCTGCAAATAGGTTGTCACAGTCTCCACAAACGAGTCAAACTGCTCGCGGCGGATGTTGTGCCCCGCGCCTGCAATAGGGGCCACCGTGAGGGTGGGGCAGAGACCCAGCGCCTCTTGCGCTGTCTCCGGCGTGACAATCGCGCCCGCCGTGGGGTCGGCGGTGATGAGCAACACGGGGCAGGTGATGCGGGAGGCTACGTCCTGCCAGCGAATGCCGCGCCCCGCGATGTCGGTGGCGACGTTGGCGCTGACCTGCTGTTTGGCCTCCGCCCACGTCTCGAACTCGCTTTCGTCCCACGCCGGATTGCGCCGCCGCCCGGCGGCGATAAGGTCGGCGCGCGGCCGCGTCTTGTTCCGCACGATGTCGGCGCGCCACGCCGCGACCCGCGCGGCGCGTTGCTCCGGCGCTTGGGTGTTGGGCGGGCCGCCCCATGGCGGGTCTTCCAAGATGGCCGCGCGCACGAGGCCGGGGAAGTGCGC
>JACQEC010000239.1 GCA_016200765.1 Chloroflexota bacterium
AACGCTCCAACACCGTGAAGGCTGTGCGCGCGGGACGCTCGGCGCGCCCCGCAATGGCCATCTGGGTTGGCCGACCGCGGTTGCGTCCGATGGGCGCTTCTATCAAGCCGCGTTCGACGCTGAGCGCGCCATGAACGAGCGCCCAATAAGACTTGGACACCGTGCGAGCGGCAAACTGCCGCTGGAGGTGGAGGAGCGCGGCCGGGTTCTTGGCGACGACAATCAGGCCGGACGTGCCTTTGTCCAAGCGGTGCACGATGCCCGGTCGAAGTGAGTCCGCAAACGAACACATTTCAGGAAACCGCGCGATCAGCGCGTTGACCAACGTGCCTGACGAGACACCATGGCCGGGATGGACAACCATGCCTGCCGGCTTATCCACGACGACAATATCATGGTCATCATATACGATTGACAGCGCCATTGGCTGTGGAATAAGGGCCAATTGGGCAGGTGGCGGTATGTCCAGGATAACGTGCTGGCCTGTTTCCAGCCGAAGACTAGGCTTGGCGTCAATACCATCTACTCGCACGCGCCCTTCGCGAATGAGGCGTTGGAGCTGAGAGCGCGAGAGATCGGCTGTCTGGTCAGCCAAAAAGCGATCCAGCCGCTGACCGGTCTGTGAATCTGCGACACACAGAGTTCTTGTTGTCATGGAACGCTGGCTATTATAGCAGAATTGGGCGGGTCAGGCGGCTGTCCGAATGGCATCGCGTTGAAATGAACAAAAAAGCCTCCCGCAGGTTGTTAGCCCGCGGGAGGCTGATTCATGTCAGCTAGGTCGTGGACGGCGCGGACGGTTCGCGGTCAATTCTCGGCTCGACTGGCTGGGTCTCTTTCGGCTGGATAAAGCCCACATAGATGGCCAGCAGGGTTACACCAATGACGATTGAACTGTCGGCTACGTTGAATACTGGAAACCAGCCGAGGTCGAAAAAATCTACCACGTATCCGAAACGGATACGGTCAATCAAATTGCCCAGCGCGCCGCCGAGCATAAGCCCCAAGCCAAAGCGTACCCACAGCGGCGCCGAAAGCGCACGTGTGTAGTAATAGCGTACGATGCCGATGACCACAATCACAGCCACAGCCAGAAAAACACTCCCCGCCGCGGGAAACATGCCGAAGGCGGCGCCCGAATTCTGGACGCGCGTGATGCGGATAAGCGGCTCTAGCGCGGCTATCGGCATCCACGATTGGCCGACGAGCAGAGCCGTGGACACCCAATATTTGGAGAGCTGATCGGCTGCAAACACCACCGCAGCGATCACCGGAACGAGCCAAATTAGCGTAGTCTGTCGCGTCATAAGGTCAGAGCCTTCTTGTCAATTCACCCGTCATTCTACCGTGAGGTGAGGGTGGTGTCAAAGCCGGCCTGCGCGGTCATTGGAGGCGGGCGGCTCCACTTGGGCGGGCACAAGACCCGCCCCTACGGCTGGGCGCACCGTAATGACGAGTTCACCGGCGCCCAGTGACACGGTTGCGCTGGTCGCTCCCGCCGGTGCGCTGGCCTGATACTTGAGGTCTACGGACAACGTTTCCTGCCTGATCAGGTCGCCAAATTCGGCGAAGACAGGCTGCCAGGAGGATGCGCCTGTCCACGTCGCGTGGATGAGCTCCTCGACACGCAGTCCGGCGGTTTTGCGAAGGTCGTTGTATTGGCGCACCAGTTCACGGGACAGGCCTTCGCGTCTGAGTGAATCGGTCAGCGTGGTTGAGACGGATACCACATAGCCGGAATCACTGGCTAGCGCCCAGCCCGGCAAGGCGGTGAGCCGTACTTCTACGTCGTCAGGCTGAACCTCAAATGACTGACCGCTGACCAGCAAGGCCACCGTTTCGCCGCTATCAAGGCGAGCCGCGTGCTCGACTTCTGCGGCCAATAGCGCCTGGCGCACCTTGCCGAAGTTAGCCCCCAGTTTTGGCCCGAGCTTGTTGGGAAGCGGATTGAGCCGCAGATCACTTAGGTCGTGTTTGCTGTTGACAAAACGAACGGCCTTGACGTTCCACTCCTCCAACAACTGGTCGGACAATCGCTGTGCGGCGGCTCGCTCCGCCGTGTCCGGCACATACACGAGCGCCTCCGCTAAGGGCTGGCGCACCTTCAGAGACGCGCTCTTGCGCGCAGCTAAACCGAGTGAGGCGAGCCGCATCACCAGCCGTGTATCAGCCATCAGTTGCTCATCAATCATACCGGCCGTAGTCTGCGGGAAGTCGCAGTGATGCACCGATTCCGGCGCGTTTTGATCTACCGAGCGCACAAGGTTTTGATAGATCTCCTCACTGAGAAACGGCGTGAACGGCGCCATGAGTTTGCTGAGCGTGACCAGACACTCGTAGAGTGTCGCGTAGGCAGCCCGTTTATCGGCGTCAGAGGTTGTGCGCCAGAAGCGGCGCCGCGAGCGGCGCACATACCAGTTTGAGAGGTTCTCGACAAACGACTCAACACGGCGGACCGCGCCGGGCACATCGTACCGTCCGAGCGCCGCGTCCACTTCCGCAGCCAACGCATGAAGCTCGGACAGCACCCAGCGGTCAAGCGGCGCCAGATTATGGTCGGTGACAGCGCCGCCTGGCGTCCATTGGTCAATGCGGGCGTAGGTGACAAAGAAGGAGTAGGTATTCCATAGCGTGTTGAAGATACCCGCCACGACCTCGCGCGACAGAGCGTGCTCGCTGAACCGGTAGGGGTTGCCGAGCGACGTTGTGCGGTAGAGATACCAGCGCAGTGCGTCCGCTCCAAATGTGCTCAGGACGCGCCAAGGGTCAATAACATTGCCAAGATGCTTCGACATCTTGACCCCTTTTTCGTCCAAGATATGGCCTGGCACAACGACATTCTTATACGCGGCGGTATCCTTCATCAGCACGGACAATGCGTGTAAGGAGTAGAACCAGCCCCGCGTCTGGTCTATGGCCTCAGCGATGAAATCGGCGGGGAACTGGTCTTCAAACAGGTCTTCGTTCTCAAATGGATAGTGCCACTGAGCAAACGGCATCGCGCCGGAGTCGAACCAGCAATCCAGCACCTCCGGCAGGCGGTTCATTGCGCCGCCGCACTGGTCGCATCGCAACTGCACGGCATCCAGCCAAGGACGGTGCAAGTCGAGCTCTGGCCAATTGATACTCGCCGGATTGATGCTCTGGTCTTTTAACTGCTGAACAGAGCCGACACACGTATAACTGCCGCATGATACACATTGCCAGATCGGCAGGGGAGTGCCCCAATAGCGTTCGCGCGAGAGCGCCCAATCCACATTGTTTTCTAGCCAGTTGCCGAACCGCCCGTTCTGTATGTGAGCCGGATACCAGTTGATCTGCTGGTTGGCGCTCAACAGGCGTTCTTTTACTGCCGTCGTGCGAATGTACCACGATGACTTGGCGTAATAGAGCAAGGGTGAATCACAGCGCCAGCAGAACGGGTAGCTATGGTGGATGCGGCCTTCCTTGAGCAAAAGGCCGCGATGGCGCAGATTGCGGGTGAGGTCTTTGTCGGCCTGCTTGAACCACTTGCCGCCGCCCAGTTCATTGCCCAGTTCCGGCATGAGGAGTCCGTTCAGGTCAACGGAAAAGAGGGTTGGAAGTTTGTGGCGGCGCCCGACCTCAAGATCTCCATACGCGGGCGCGATATGCACAATCCCTGTGCCATCTTCAAGCGACACCGTGTCGTCGGCAATCACACGATAGGCCGAGCTCAAATCCGGAGTGTCACCTTTGGCCGGAACACCGACAAACACGTTTTCGTAACGTGTCCCAACCAAATCCTGTCCCTTAACCGTCTGCACCAGCTGCGCATCCGGGCCGAGAACACCGGACACCAGCGCAGCCGCCAAGATGAATTGCTCGTCTCCCAGCCTTGCGAGAGCATAGTCGGCCTCGCCCTTTAATGCGAGCGCCACATTGGCCGGAAGCGTCCACGGCGTCGTCGTCCAGGCGAGAAGATAGGCGCCCGCGAACGGGCCATTAGCCGCTCTGAACTTGACCCACACCGATGGGTCTTCGACATTGTCCTGAAAACCCAGCGCGACTTCGTGATCGGCCAGCGAGGTGGCACAGCGCGGGCAGTGCATGGTCACCTTATAGTCTTTGAAGAGCAGGCCGCGGTCCCAGAGTGATCTGAGAATCCACCAGCCCGATTCGATGTAGTCGTTGCTATACGTGACGTAGGCGTTGTCGGTGTCCACCCAGAAGCCGAGCCGGTCTGTCATGCGCTGCCACTCTTGCATGTACTCCCAAACCGACTGCCGGCAGAGCCGGTTGAACTCGGCAATCCCAAATTTCTCGATATCCTGCTTTCCCTTGGAACCGATCTTCTTCTCGACTTCCAGCTCGACGGGCAGACCGTGCGTATCCCAGCCTGCGCGGCGGATGACGAGCTGGCCCCGCATGGTGTGATAGCGAGGGAACAGGTCTTTGAATGCGCGAGCCAAGACGTGGTGCAAGCCCGGCCGGCCATTCGCGGTAGGCGGTCCTTCGAAGAACACGTAGCGCAGCGAATCCTTTCGCAATTCTAGACTCTTCGCGAATGTGCGATTTTCTTTCCAGTAACTCAGGACCCGCTCTTCCAAGGCCGGAAAACTGACTTTGCTATCTACCGATTCAAACATAGCCGCTCTCCTCATACAAATCAGATCGTTGTCACAAACGCTTGCCGTGCGGATTGACGAAAATTGGAAATAAAAAAACCCGCCCCTCAAGGGACGGGAGTCATTGAGATCCCATGGTACCACCCTACTGACAACCGAAGTTGCCGCTCTTTTCGGGCACCATCATGCCCGCGCCTGTATAACGGAAGGCGATCCCGGCTTGAGATTACTGACCGTTCACCATAGGCCCTGCGCATCACTGCGCTAGCGCACACACGGAGCCAAAATGAGCGGGGTTCGTCCAGCAGCTACGGAAGGATGTTCGCGCCTGCGAACAAGGCCCGGCTTCCACCCAACCCGAGCTCGCTGATCATGCCGTCAGGCGCTACTCGTTTCCGTCAACGCCGTTGACTTGATTATGCTTTGAATACCGCGGGCTGTCAAGGAGTCGTTGCTCGCTCAACGACCTTGCGCCGGCCGCGCGCCTTCTTCACGGGAGGCTCTTTCTCGCGCTCCTCTTTCAGCGTCCGGTATAGCTTCACGAGATTCGCGTGGTGCAACTGCTTAGCCATGCCATCCATGGCAATCGGCGAGCCGCCCGATTTCTCAACCGTAATCTTGGTGAGGTCGCGCTCACTAGCGCCGGCGTCCACACGCTTCTTGACTTTCTGATAAATGTCTTCAAGGTAGGCCAGATTCTGATCAATGGTTTCGTCTATCTCGCCTCGCAGCAACACGTCGCCATGGCCTTGCACGATATGTTCGAGCTCCATCGTCTTGATATGCTGCATCGAGGCGATCAGGTGATCGCGGTCACCCCAAAAGAAGTAGGGCAGCGGCATCATGGCATCGCCGGCAAACAGGATGCGCTCGCTGCGAATATAGACGCCGATGCCATCAATTGTGTGGCCGGGCAGGTACAACAAATCCAAGGTCATGCCGCCCAGATAGATGGATGCCTCGCGTTCAAACGTAATCGAGGGCATCCGCAGTCGCACTTCGGCCAATTGAGGGGTCGCTTGTTTCGCCTCTTCGAGGCTTTCTTCGCCCCATTTGAGCAGCGTTTCGCGGCACAGCCGATGGCCGATTACCTCCGCTTCTGGAAACAAGTAGTTGCCGTGCGTGTGGTCGCCGTGGCGGTGCGTATTGATGACAAAGCGCACGATACCGCGCGGGCCTTCGCTTTTCAAATAGTCTACGATCTCACGGGTCTCGTTCGGAAAGGGAAGCGTGTCAATTAAGATGGCGCCGCTAGGCGTCAGCACTGCGCCGGCGGTCACTTGTGCGTATTGAGTGCTGGTAAACACGCAGACATCGTCGGAAACTCGGTCGCGTTTCATAGGTATTCAGCCTCATCAAACACTGCCAACAATAGCACACATTAAAGACGCGTGTCAAGCGCCGATTGAGTAATTTGGCGGAAACTTCGGGGCTGTCCTTGAACGCTAACTTCAGCGATGTTATAATCTCAGCATATGGACAAGCGCGGAGAAATCATGAACATGCTCAAGATGATGCTGTTTGGTCTGGCGTTGATGTGGCTGTCGGCTTGTGGAAGCCCGGCCGAGCCAATTGATTCGCCAACACAGCCGGCGAGTGCTGTCGCGCCAAGCACGGCGTCATCCCCGACCGGCGCAGTGCCTGCGGACTCGAAGATGCCTACGGAGCTGTCGAAAATCAGGACGCAGATTCAAGCGGCATTGGACAGGTACATGGACGCCATGAACCGGGGCGACGAGACAGCGCTGGCAAACATCGTGGATCAGGATAACTTGACGTTCAAGCGGGTTCAGAACGATTTTCTCAAATCGCCTGCGTATTCATGGAAGGGGCGCAATCCCAGGGGCACCGTAACGCAGGTGCAAGTCGTCAGAGAACCGTATGTGAAGGTGTGGCTAACGGAAACCGTCCGTGGAAATCACATCTGGATCTTCAAGTGGTCTGATCGGGGGTGGCTAGTCAGCGAGCCGGACGAGGAAGAATTGGGGGCTCGAACGGAACGAGAGACTGACAAATTTGTGGTGCGCTATTTTGAGTGGGATGAGGCGCTGGTGGACGGCGTCGTGAAAGCCGTTTCGGAAGCCGTTGACGCGGCTGTTGCCAACACGGGGCGCAAGGCGGTTGCGAAATTCCTCGTGCGTATGGCGCCGACGTTTCAAACGCAGTCCGGGCGATCCGGGATCGGCGTCGCGGCCAGCTACAACTCAAGCGCCAAGATGCTCTCGATCCGCTCGCCGGAATCGTTTGGCGGCACGTTTTCCGGCATCGGCGCGGTGAAGTCGGTGCCGGATATTCAACATGAATTCACGCATCTGCTCGTTGACGAGGCGATTGCGCCGAGAGGGACTATCTGGTGGGTCAACGAAGCCTTCGCGCACTATTTCACCGACGACCTGCGTCCTGCGACCGTCAGGGCCTCGTTGAGCAATAAGGTGTACTCGCTCAAAGACCTGAATCAGCTCGAAGTTGAGGGCGGCGTACAGCAAACCGATCTCTACATACGGGCGCAGGGCACAGTCGCAGTACAATACATGGTGGAGAAATTGGGCGGGCGCGATAAGGCTTGGGCGTGGCTAATCGCAGAGGCCCAAATTAGAGATTTCAACGAGTCATTTAACAAGGTGTTCGGGGTCACGTACGACCAGTTTGAGAAGGGCTGGCAGGAGTTTATGAAGCAACGATACGGCGGCTGAGGTTGTGATGATGGTAAGAGGTTTTTGGCGGGCGTTGATTGTTGGGGCAGTTTTCTGTTTGACGGCTGCCTGTGCGAGCGAAGGCGCGCGGCCGCTTGACGCGCCGGGCACATCAGCAACGACCACGGCGCAAGTTGCGCCCATCACGCCGAGCATATCAGCAACGACTACAGCGCAGGCCGCGCCGAACGCGCCGCCGGCCGTGGCGCGCAATGTGAAATTTAACGAGGCAGGAGTGGCCTTTAGCGGCTTCATGGACAAAACGGCGACGTTCTACTTGAGGGCCACCAGCGACATGCCCGTGCAGAGCGTGACGCTTAATTACTACTACTTCAGCAGTGTGCCGTATACCCAGACTATCACACTGGACTCACCCCAGAAAGAGTTAGATATCAGTATAAGCGGCGACAATGACCTGTACGTCTTTGGCGATGGGCTTGGCCGCGCGGTTGTTTATCGTTGGACGTTGACCGACACGAGCGGAGCGGTCAGCGTGTCGCCTCGCTACGCCGAGGTCTTCAAGGTGCGCAATTCGGAGTACGATTGGCGCGTGATCGTCACCGATCATTTCCACGTCTATTATTATGGCGGCGGCGAACGGCTTGCGCGCGACACCATCGCGCCGGCGGCCGAGGACGTGTACGTTCCCGTCACCAGCGATTTTGGCGCCGCCCTGTCCCAGCAAGTGAACATTCATGTTTATGCGACGCGCGCCGACTACTTGGGTGATGCGGCAGTGAAATGGTCGGGCGGCACGGCCACGGCGTTTGAAATGGTCTTGTCGCCCGTGAGTTCGCTGTCCAGCGCCAAAGCCGTGATTGCGCATGAGCTTACACACAACGTTCACAATGTGGTGGCGCGCAGTAATAAAGGGCCGAGCTGGTTTCTGGAAGGGCTGGCGGCTTACGAAGAAAGCAAGGTGGCGTCAACATCTTACGCCAATGAGCTGGCTAACAGCGCCCGGCGCGGCGCCCTGCTTCCCCTGGCGCGTCTGGAATCTACGACAAGCCAGGATGCGTTTGTCAATAGCATGGTTTATGCCGAAGGCTACGGTGTGATCAAGTATCTGTTCGCGCAGTTCGGCAAGGAGAAGTTTCTCAGCCTGCTGGAAGAAATGGGCAAGGCCAAAAGTCTCGACATGGCTATGCGCGACGTATATGGCAAAGGCGTGGCTGAAATTGAAAGTGACTGGCGCGCGAGCCTCAAATAAATGGATTGAGTTGCATCTAGGAGTGAATCCACGGGGGAAGCCATGAAGCGAATTATCGGATATTTGTGTCTGATTATCTTGAGCCTCACGGCGTGCGGAGGGACCGAGTCGCCGTCAGCCGCGCAACCGACCCTACAGCCGGTTGCAACAGGCACTATCGCCGCGCCGGCTGTGCCTACCGCCACGGCCACGCCGGTCAGCCTCGCGCCGAAGCCGGAGAATGAAAGGGCGGTTGTGGCTGAAATCCAGCGCGTGGTGGACGTGCGCTTTAAAGCCTTGAACAACGATGACTTCGATACGTATATGTCCACCATTGACCAGACGAATCTGAGCTTCAAGCGCGCGATGAGCGATTACTTCAAGAGCCCATTTCAGGGCGGCGCGCTGAAAGGCAGTGGGGCGAGCGGGAAAGTGACCAAGATCACCTTCATGCCGAAGCCGTATGATGAATTCGTCAAAGTCGCACTCACGACATCACGAACCGGCGGCGCCGAACAGAATTGGAATTGGGTTTACCGATACGTAGATGAGCATTGGCTGCACAGCGAGCCGGAAGAGTACGAAGTGCTCGGCGACCGCGTTGACAAAGACACGGGCACGATCATCGTTCGGTACTATCATTGGGATGACGGCGTGATTGACCGAGAAATCGCATGGCTTGAGCGAGGCATCAAAGAGGCGGCGGCGGCCATTGGCAAACAGCCTGACAAAAAACTTCGGGTGTACGTTAGCCCGACCTTCCAGACGCATCCGGGCCGCGCGGGCGCCGGGAAAATCGCGTTCTACAGCCCGGATGTCAAGGACACCGTTTATGTCCGCTCATTCGATTCGTTTGGCGCCTATTACACATCGGCCGGTGACCCGCTCGGCGAAAACATGGTAGACGATGTCAGGCATGAGACGATACACTTGCTCAACGACGAGATCACCCCGCTCGTCAAGATGCTGTCCTGGATGAGCGAAGGGTTAGCCGTGTATCTCGGTGAGGGCCCATCGTCGCAGAAGTTGAGGCTCGACCGCTTGCAGAGCGCGTGGCGGCAGAATCGCGTCTATTCGCTGAAGGAGATGCACCGCATTGATGTGCTGGCCGATCAAAACCCGGACAAGTATGATGTGGTGCTCGGCGAGTATTCGCAAGGGCTGGCTTACGTGCAGTACATATTCGAAAAATACGGCGGCGCCGATGGTTTCTGGAAGCTGGCGAAAGCGCAAGCCAAGGCGTTAAAGTTCTCCGAGGCAGTAGTCAATGCGTTCGGCGTAACCGAAGACCAGTTCGAGCAGGGATGGAAGGATTGGTACGTGGCCAAATACAAACCGTAGGTAGGCGAGCGGTGTGCGGTGCGTTCTCGGCTATTTAGCGGACTTGGCGGCGTCGAGCACGCGACTGAATTCCGCCGTGAAGGCCGTAGCCAGAGGCTCGTCGTCTATGATAAGCAAGTTTTCATCGTTCTCCTCTTCGGCGTTCTGTGAGAAGTTAAACGAGCCCAGGATGACGGTTTTGCCGTCAATGATAAACACCTTGTGGTGCATCAAGTACGGATTCCCGTCCTGATAGACCTCCAATTTTGCGTCCTTGAGCTTGCCATATTCGCTGAACTTGGTCTCGGAGCCGGTCGTTTCAAAGACGCCGCGAATCTTGACAGCGGATTTCGCGCGCTGCAACAGGATACTACCGATGTCGTCGTCGGTGAATGAGAAGGCCATGAAATCAACGCTTCGCTGAGCCTGCTTGAGCCGCGCGATGATTTTCTCAGCGACCTTGTCTTCGGGCGCGAAGTAGTTTTCAACGGTTGCGCCGCCAATCTGCAAGACGTGACGCACGCCGCCGGGCTTGCGCTGTCGGCCAAACAAACCATCCTTCCACATTTTCTCAAAGGTCGCGGTGTAGTTGTTCGCCAGGTCTGCGGATGTGATCGCGATCCCGTTATTGTTATAGCGCCACGTGTCATTCGTGGTAAAATTCCACGAGCCTGTCCAGACGCGCGCTCCATCCGCCACGACGAACTTGTTGTGCATAATGGCATTCGGATTGCCGCCTACGACCTTGATGCCTGCCTTTTGCAACTCTTTGAACGAGGGATTCTCTCCGGCGTCGTTCAAAATATCAATGCCGGTCACCGCGCGCACGGTTGCGCCGCGCTTTCGAGCATCGAGCAACGCCTGAGTGACATTGGGCAAATCGAGTTGGTAGATCGCGATGTCCACACTGGCCGTAGCCGAGGCGATAAATTCGGTCAGCTTGGCGTCGAGCGAGGCCGTGTGCTTCTTGGGGTCATTGTCGGGATAGAGGGGAGCCGTAAAGAAGACTTGATACCAGCTTGCAGTAAGCGCAGAGGCTGTGCTGGTGGTTGTCGCGCTCGCCGGCGGCGTGCTCGGTGGGGCATCGGTTGAGGTCGTGAAAATACCAATGACAATGACTGTGACGAGGACCGCGAGCGATAGCCACGCTCGTTGCTGTTGAGTGAGTTTCATGGAAGCGCGCCCTTTCTTTCGCCACCTTTTGGTGTATTGTTCCAGTAAGCGGAGACGATGCCTGTAAGCTTGCGGATCAACTCTACGCTGTTCGCGACTGACGCGGGGGTGAAAAGCCGCGCCATATCGTCATTGAACGTGCGTCGAGCCTGATCGGCTAGGCTGGGGGTTGCGCCGGAGAACCCTTGTATATACGCCGTGATCTCACCCGCCGAAAGCCGAGCGCGGCCTCCGACGAGGTCGTTGATCAGCTTCATGGCTTGCCTGACACGAGGAAGACAGTCGTTTGGGTTGGATTCTAGCTCGTGGATCGCCCAGTCCAGCAAAACCTTCGCCTCGGCATCCGTGAGGCGCGAAATGAGCGACTCATCGCCCATGATATTTTCGGCGGCGCGCTGCCAGTTCTTTTCGTGGTCCATACGCAGTGATCCGGTACTTGACGGTCTTGTCCTTGCGGCGAAATAGTTTGTTTTGCGCGATTATAAACCGAAGCTCTATGAATCACAAAGGGACGGGTTCAATAACCGCACGGCCAAGACTCTTTATCGGCCTGATGCTGATGGCAGCGTGGCTGATACCTTCGGTTGCATACGCTTCCAGCGGCTGGTCACCGGAGCCGAACACGGCAAGCGTTTTCGGGTGGCTCGTGATCATCTTGGTGCTGGCGCGCTTGGCGAGCCTCGTGGAGCGCGTAGGTCAACCGCCGGTTCTTGGCGAGATTCTGGTGGGGGTGTTGCTCGGCAATTTGATCTTGGTCGGCGTTCAAGCGTTTGAAGCCGTCAAGGTAGATTCGCGCGTGGGATTCCTCGCCCAACTCGGCGTGGTTATCTTACTCTTTCAAGTGGGACTTGAAACAGATATTGAGGAGATGCGGCGGGTTGGCGTGCGCGCTCTGTTGGTTGCGTGCGCCGGCGTGGCGGTGCCGTTTCTTGCGGTGGCCTTGCTGGTGGGGCCGGTTCTGGTACCCGGTCTGCCGGTCACGACTTATATCTTTCTGGGCGGAACCTTGAGCGCAACGTCCGTCGGCATCACGGCGCGCGTTTTCCGCGACCTTGGCCGCACGCAAACGCCGGAGGCGCGCATCGTGCTGGGCGCGGCGGTGATTGACGACGTGCTGGGGTTGCTCATCCTGGCCGTCGTCTCTGCGATTGTTGTAACGGGCACCGCGGACTGGGGCTCGGTCGCGTGGATTGCGCTGAAAGCGGGCGCGTTCCTGCTGGGGGCGATTGTGCTCGGCAATCTGGCGGCGGCGCAGTTGACGCGGTTCTTTGCGCTGATACACACCGGAATCGGCATGAAGTTTACACTGGCGATTGGCTTCGCCTTGACGCTAGCGTATTTGGCCGACCTCATCGGCCTGGCGCCAATTGTTGGGTCATTTGCGGCGGGAATTATACTGGAGCCGATTCACTTCCGCCAATTTGATGTTCCCCGCATTATTGACGAGGTGCGGGGTCTGATACGTGGGGCTGACCCGGCACTCAAATCAGAAATTGGCGCGGTCATCGAACACCACGCCGACCGGCACGTCGAGGACATCATTGAGCCACTGAGCTACTTCCTCGTGCCCATTTTCTTCGTGTTGACGGGCATGTCGGTCAAGCTGGATGTGCTGTTCAACCTTCCCGTGCTGCTGGTCGCAATCGGAATTACCGTAGTCGCCATCGCCGGCAAGGTCATGGCTGGCTTTGCGGCTGGCAAGGTCAACAAGTGGGTGGTTGGCTGGGGCATGGTGCCGCGTGGGGAGGTCGAACTGATCTTCGCCGCGACCGGACGCGCCCTTGGCGTTTTTTCCGATGAATTGTACTCGGTGCTCATCGTCATGGTTGTGCTGTGCACCCTTATCGCGCCGCCGGTGTTAGCCTATCTTTTGAGAAAGAGCGCCCGCGAAGCCTAGCGCGCCCGTAATCCCGATCGCCACATGGAGGCTGTCTAAAGCTTGCGCGGACATATCTATGGATAAACCCTTGCCGTCGGGATTTACCGAGCGGCTGATTGAACTGATGCCCACACCAACGGCCGGCAACGATGTCCACTACTATTTTGTGGGCGGAACGGTTGCCCCGGCCGTGAATGTGATGGTCCACGTGACCGTACTCGACGACGGCGGCGCGCCGGTTATCGGCGTTGCGGTTGTTGATCAGTCGCGCGACGGAAGCGGGGAAATTCGCTATACTGATGGCGGCGGGCGGGTGACATTCTTATACCGAGAGACCACATCTTACACGCAGCCGGATCGCGGTGCCCACACCGTCTGCATCGCGCGGGACGCGGTTATGGATGACGCAACGAATATGCTCACCTTTGTCCCGTTGTCCACAAAGGTTGACGGCCTTGGCCAAGCCCGAGGCGGGCGCAGCGAGTTTCATATCCAGTTCCGAGCGATGAAGACCGAGTCATCGCCAACGCTAGGCTCTATTCGCGGGAGCGTTGCTCTTGGCGCGGGCAAGAGCATTAACTTGGTTGGCCCAAATGTCAATGTGACCGCGATGGCGGGGACGGATGGGTCCTTTGGTTTTGACAATGTTCCGCCGGCTACGTATGTCTTGACGGTCGCCGGCACCGGCGTGTCAAGCGCGGTGGCGGTGTTGGCGGGCCAACAAGCGTATGTCTCGCTAGCGGTGCCTGCTGTGACGCCGGCGGACATGGGGACGCTTGCCCAGCAAGTTAGCCGTCTGAGCGCGCTGATGGCGAAAATCCGGCGGACGTTAGACGATGCTGGCTTTTGATTCCGCCTGCGCGGTCACACCCATGCGGATGCCTTCAGGCCCTGTGTGCTCGAACGATTTTGTAGGGAGGTGTTATGGCGCTAAGTCAATTCCCTCTTGCCCGCGCATTTCCCAGTCCGAATTTTGACGACAGGCCAGGCGACTTCGTGCCGGATGCGATTGTGCTCCACGCCACCACCGGGCCGGCGTCGCCGTCGTTGAATTGGCTCGCAAATCCGAGTTCGTACGTCTCAATCCATTACTTGATTGACCGTGATGGAACCATCTATCAGATGGTGGATGAATTTCAACGCGCGTGGCACGCCGGGCCCAGCAATTTTAGGGGGCGCACCAGCTGGAACGACTTTTCAATCGGCATCGAATTGGTCAATCTGAACAATGGCCTAGACCCTTACGATGCGCCTCTGTTAGAGGCTTGCCGGCAACTGTGTGTCTATCTGGTATTCAAGTATCGTATTCAGCCGAACATGATTGTCACGCACGCCCAGATCAGCGGGGCGATTACGGGCAAGACCGATCCACGTGGATTTCCTTTGGAGGCGTTTATTATGTCTGTAGCAAGCCAAATACCCGACGAAGTTAGAACTGCCGCCTGGCAGGCGTTAGGGGTATCGTATAACCCCAACGCGGCTTTGCAGATCAAAGCCAAGGAGCTGGGGCTCGGCCATCCCGTCACGAGCGAGCTGCGCGTGGATGTCAAGGGCGTGCGCTGGGTGGTTCAAGGCTACGCAGGGGGCATCGTCGCCACCGAAGAGGGCAACTGGGGAAATATTCGCAAGGCAGATTGGTTGTAACCCTCCCCCGCTAGAACTTCACGCGGCAAGACGCTATCCCGCTTGGGCCGTGGGGATTGGCGACCTGCTAACGGGGTATTCCCACCTATGACTGCAACACCGGTTCGCGCACAATACCTGCGCATCAAGAAAAGGTACCCTGACGTTATTGTCTTCTTTCGTCTCGGCGATTTTTACGAGACTTTTGACGACGACGCCAAGGTCGTCGCGGCTGAACTCGATCTGGTGCTCACCTCGCGCCCGGTGGCCAAAGGCGAGCGGACGCCGATGGCCGGAGTCCCTTACCATGCGGCGGATAACTATATCGCGCGCCTGATTGCCAAAGGCTACAAGGTAGCGATCTGCGAGCAGACCAGCGCCGATGGGAATGACGGAATCATGCAGCGCGACGTCGTGCGCGTGGTGACGCCAGGCACCGTGGTCGAAACCAACATGCTGGAAGCCAAGCGCAACAACTATTTGGCCTCGGCGCTCTGGTATGATGACCGGGCAAGCTTGGCCTATTGTGATATCACGACCGGAGAATTTGCGGTCACGCAAATTGACGGGCCAGACTGGGCAAATGCCCTAGAGCGCGAGTTGGAACGCCTCCAGCCGGCTGAGGTGGTGGTGTATGACCCTCCGGACACTGATTTACCCTTCGCCATACCCTACCCCTTGTCGCCGTATCCTGCCTGGCACTTCGACGTAGACACGGCCCGGCAATCGCTTCTTGATCACTTCAAGGTTGGGGCGCTCGACGGTTTCGGTTGCGCGGGATTGCCGTTGGCGATCAGCGCGGCCGGGGCGATCGTCCAGTACCTGAAGGATACCCAGCCGGCAGCGCTGGCCCAACTGCCCGACCTGCACACCTACTCAACAGCACAGTACATGCTGCTTGACGCTGCCACCCGCCGCAATCTGGAGCTGACCCGCTCGCTGCGCGGAGCCGCCGAGGGTTCGTTACTGGCTGTCCTTGATCGTACGCTGACGCCGATGGGGGGACGACTCCTGCATACGTGGCTGAGCCAGCCACTGCTTGAGTCGGACGCGATTACCCGGCGGCTCGATGTGGTGCAGTTTTTTACCGAGCGCGCGTTACTTCGCGCAGAATTGCGACAGGTGCTGAAATCTCTGGGTGACTTGGAGCGCATGACCAACCGCATCGGGCAGGGCGTGGCGCTTCCGCGCGAGTTGCTGGCTTACAAAGCCGGCCTCGATAAAGCGCCTGCGCTGGTGTCACTGTTGAATGAGCACAGCGTGCCTGTGTCGCTGGCGGCGGGCGCGGCGCGGGCTTGCCATGAAGTCGCAAGCTGGATAGGCGCGGCCATTAGCCCAACATCGCCCGCCACACTCAACGATACCGGCGTGATTCGCTCGGGATTCTCGGCCGAGTTGGATGGCATCGCCCAATCGTCGCGCGACGCGAAGAACTGGGTCGCCAATTTGGAGAAGAGTGAGCGAGAACGAACCGGAATTCGCACCCTGAAGGTCGGGTTCAATCAGGTCTTTGGCTACTACATAGAGATCAGCCAGGGGCAGGCGAGCAACGCGCCGGCTGACTACATCCGCAAGCAGACACTGGCTAACGCCGAGCGGTATATCACGCCTGAACTGAAGGAATATGAATCGCTGATTCTCAACGCGCAGGAGCGCATCCTCGACCTTGAGCGCCAAATCTACAAACAGTTGCTGACGCAGATCGCGCAACATACGGCCGATATGCTGGCGGCGGCGCAGACCATCGCGCAGCTCGATGTCTACCTGTCGCTGGCCGAGACGGCTGTGCTTAACCGGTACGTGCGCCCGCAGATGGCCGACAGCCGCGTGCTCAAGATTACAGCTGGGCGGCATCCGGTGGTTGAGTTGAGCGCGCGCCACGAGCCGTTCGTGCCCAATGATGTGCATTTTGACGATGGGGAGCTTATCGTGCTGACCGGCCCGAACATGGCCGGCAAGACGACGTTTCTGAGGCAGGTCGCGCTCATTGTCCTGATGGCGCAAGTCGGCTCGTTTGTGCCCGCCGACGAAGCCGTCGTCGGCATTGTGGATCGCATATTCACCCGCGTCGGCGCACAAGACGACATCAGTGCCGGTCAGTCCACGTTCATGGTGGAGATGGTTGAGACCGCCAATATTCTGCATCATGCCACGCCGCGCAGTCTCTTGATTCTCGACGAGATTGGCCGGGGCACCAGCACCTACGATGGGCTGTCTATCGCATGGGCGGTGATTGAGCACATCCACAACCATTTACGCTTGCAGGCGAAAACGCTCTTCGCAACCCACTATCATGAACTGACGGCACTATCGGACCACTTGCCGCGCGTTCGCAATTTCAACGTCGCCGTTTCTGAAGCGGAAGGCCGTGTCACCTTCCTGCGGAAAATTGTGCCGGGCGGCGCCGACCGCAGTTACGGCATCCACGTCGCCCAACTCGCAGGCTTGCCCCGGCCGGTTATCCAGCGCGCGGAGGAGATCTTGAAGGGGTTGGAAGGCCGCTCCGGCGAACGGCGCGCGCCCGGGGGCCGCGCAAAGCGCACCGCCCAGCCCACGCTTTTCAGTCTCACCGATCCCGTCGTCGAGGAATTGCGAGCGCTTGACCTGGCCGTCATGACGCCACTGGAGGCGCTCAATTTGCTCTATCAATGGCAACGCCGCCAGACGGAGCCGTAGCGGGATTGTGGCGGGGGGATGGTTCGAGCGCCCGTGCCTTCGCTGATCGTCAAGCAGAGAATTGATGATCAGTCTGTATGCGGCTCCTCGGTGAGGGCAGCGAGGCGTTCCAGCAACTTCGCTCGGCGGTCAATGGCTCCATCGCGTTTGGCGCGTTCCTTCTGCACCACCGCCGGCGGCGCGCGCTTGACGAAGTCGCTGGCAAGCAATTTGTCAACCTTGACCAAATCGCTCTCGACCTGCGCGAGCTCCTTGCCCAGTCGCGCGCGCTCCTTTTCGCAGTCAATCGTGTCGTGCAACGAAAGGTAAATCTCAGCGCCGGCCACGACCAGCGCAAGAGAATTGGCGGGCTTGTCGGGCAACTGCGCTTCGATACGCAGGCGACTCTCGTCCAGATTGGCCAGGCGCGCGATGTGCGCTCTCAAAGTGCCCATTGAGGCATACCGCTCGCCCACGACCAACACTGCGCCGATCTTCCGGGACGGCTCGACGTTGTGATCTTTGCGCATCGTGCGGATGCCGCGCACGATGTCAATCAGTAAATTGATATCCGACTCGGCTTCGGGGTCGAAGCGGCCGGGTGTAGGCCAATCCGCGATGATCAACGCCTCCGGCCAGCCACGGCCAAGCGGTCCGGCCATCCCCTTTAAGTGCTGCCACACCTCCTCGGTCACGAACGGCACAAACGGGTGCAGGAGGCGCAGTGACCGATCGAGTACGTTGGTCAGCGTGGCCAGCGCGCGACGCTGGTGCGCCGCATCCCCATCACTGAGCGCCGACTTGCTCAACTCCACATACCAGTCGCAATACTCACTCCAAAGGAACTCGTAGGCTAGCGTACCGGCTTGCCCAAACTGATAGTCATCCATCAGCCGAGTCACGTCGGCGATGGTGCGGTTTAGCCGCGAGCGTATCCAGCGAGACGGCAGATCGTGCTCAGCGTCCGAGCCGGAGGCGTCCTCAACTGGCGGCAATGATTCCAGATGGCTGATGACGAACCGAGCCGCGTTCCAAATCTTGTTGGCGAAGTTACGATTGGAGGCCACGCGGCTGATGGCCAGGTTCATGTCGTTCCCCGGAGTGCTGCCGGTCAGCAGCGTGAAGCGCAGTGCATCGGTCCCATATTCGTCCATGACCACGAGCGGGTCCACCACGTTGCCCAGAGTCTTGCTCATCTTGCGCCCATGCTCGACGCGCACCAAGCCATGCAGGTACACGGTATGGAACGGAGGCTCTTCGGTGAATTCGAGTCCCGCCATGATCATGCGGGCGACCCAGAAAAAGAGGATGTCATAACCGGTTTCCATCACGTCGGTGGGATAGTACGTGCGCAGGTCGGGCGTGCTGTCGGGCCAACCGAGCGTGCTGAAGGGCCAGAGCGCTGAAGAAAACCAGGTGTCCAGCACGTCTGGGTCTTGCTCGATCTTGGTGCTGTGGCATTGCGGGCACCGGGTTGGGTCTTCGCGACCGGTGAACTGATGCCCGTTCTCGCAGTACCACACCGGGATACGGTGGCCCCACCACAACTGGCGGCTGATGCACCAGTCGCGGATGTTCGCCAGCCAGTTGAAGTACACTTTTTCGAATCGCTCTGGGACAATCTTCAACTCTCCCCGCCGCACGATTTGCAGGGCCTGTTCGGCCAGCGGAGCCATGCGCACAAACCATTGGGTGGAGATCAGAGGCTCAACGATTTCACCGCCGCGCTGGGACCTTGGGACATTCATCAGGTAAGGCTCGGTCTTCAGGGTCAGGCCGGCTGTGTTCATATCGGCCCAGATGCGCCTGCGGCACTCAAAGCGATCTAGTCCCGCATAGGGGCCGGCGTTCTGATTCATGGTGGCGTCGGGGTTCATAGTCGAGATGACGGGCAGGTGATGGCGTTTCCCGATGTCGTAGTCGGTCGGGTCGTGTCCGGGGGTGATTTTGAGCGCGCCCGTGGCAAAATCGGGCTGGACCGCCTCATCGGCGATCACCGGAATCTCTCGATTGAGGATGGGCACAAGCGCCGTGCGCCCGATGTATTTCCGATACCGCTCGTCGTCCGGGTGAACGGCCACGGCGGTATCGGCCACAATCGTCTCGGGACGTGTCGTGGCTACGGGAATGTATTCTGTGCTGTCCTTCAGCCGATATTGGAAGTAGTAGAGCGTGGCCTGTTCCTCATTGTACTCCACCTCCAGATCGCTGACGGCTGTCTTCAGGCCCGGCGACCAGTTGATCAGATACGTGCCGCGGTAGATGAGACCCTTTTCGTAAAGGCGCACGAAGGCTTCCCGCACGGCGCGCGAGAGACCGGGGTCGAGGGTAAAGCGCTCACGATCCCAATCGCAACTGGCGCCTAGACGCCGCAATTGCATCGTGATAATGCCGCCGTACTTCTCTTTCCACTCCCACGCGCGGCGGATGAACTGCTCGCGGCCGATGGCCTCGCGCGAGGTGCCTTCATCGCGGAGCATTTTTTCGATTTGCAGCTGCGTCGCGATGCCGGCGTGGTCGGTGCCGGGCACCCATAGCGCTCGCCGCCCGCGCATGCGCTGGTAACGGATCATGAGGTCCTCGACACTGACGAACATCGCGTGGCCGAGATGCAGTTCTCCGGTGACGTTGGGCGGCGGAATCGAGATGACAAATGGCTGTGCGTCTGGGTTCGAGGCGGCTTCCGGTTTGAACCAGCCCCGGCTCGCCCACCATTCATATAGACGCTGTTCCGTCGCCTTAAAGTCGTAAGTCTTCGGCATGGTCGTCATGGCGTGTGTCCCTCCCGAAGGAAATAAAAAATCCCCCCGTCGCATGGACGAGAGGATTCCCGTGGTACCACCAATGCTGCCTGTCAATGTCGCGGTGATTAATCAACGCGGCATAACAGGCGCTCTAGCACGTCGTAACGGTCGTCACCGTCCCGGCCTAATGGTTTCAGCCGGGGAACTCACAGGCGACATTCAGCGGCTTTGTCTGTGAGAGGCTTGCACCCGGTGGCCTCTCTTCTCTAGCAGTGCAGGCCGCTTACTCCTCCTGCTCATAGTCTGTGGGCTTATTCTACGGATTCTGGCGGTTGGTGTCAAATGCGCCGCTGTCCCGCAGGTCGTGCGCACGACGAGCCTGCGAGGTTGCGTCCAACATCGTTTCGTCAAAGACGGCCTCATCGCCAAAGACAACACCCGTGTCGCGCGCGGTCTGCGCCAGTTCGCCATCCACCGGCACTAACTTCAACCGTTCTACCGCTTTCGCAATGGGTAAATGGGTGAGCCGCGACCCTTGTAGCGCAACCATCTGCCCGAATTGCTCGCGCGCAATCAGGTGAACTGCCGCCGCGCCAAAGCGTGTTGCCAATAACCGATCAAAGGCCGTGGGGCTACCGCCGCGCTGGATATGACCCAGTACCGTCACGCGCGTTTCCTTGCCTGTGCGGTTAGCGATCTCGTCAGCCACAACCTGCCCAATGCCGCCGAGCCGGTTGGCGATTTTGTCGCGGTAGACCGCCTCACCTCCGAGCGGCATGGCACCTTCGGCGACGACGATGATGCTAAAGCGCCGGCCGTACTTCGTGCGCGCCAAGATCATGTCGCAAATGGGCTCGTAGCGGAATGGAATCTCTGGAATCAGGATTGCGTGGGCAGAGCCGGCGAGTCCGGCATGAAGGGCAATCCAGCCCGCCGTACGTCCCATGACCTCAACAATCATCACCCGATGATGACTTTCGGCTGTGGTATGCAGGCGGTCAATCGCGTCGGTGGCAATGGAGAGGGCGGTGTCAAAGCCGAAGGTCATATCCGTGCCTTCGATGTCATTATCAATCGTCTTGGGCACGCCAACCAGCTTGACCCCCTTCGCGATCAACTCCAGCGCAATCCGCAGCGAACCATCGCCGCCGATGACCACCAGAGCGTCGAGGCCCAGCGAGTGAATTTTCTGTATGAGCTCATCGGACCGGTCTACCATCACGACATGGTCGTTGACCTTTGTCGGGTAGCGGAACGGGTTGCCGCGATTGGTGGTTCCAAGGATCGTGCCGCCGAGCGAGAGAATGCCTCGGACGTCTTTGTAGTCCAGCCGGCGGCAGTGGTCGTTGAGGAGCCCATCGTAGCCATCCTCGATGCCGATGACCTCCCACTGGAATTGATTCAACGCGGTCAGGACAACGGCCCGAATCACAGCGTTCAAGCCGGCGCAATCGCCTCCGCCCGTGCTGATGCCAATTCGCTTCACGGGCATAGCGCTGAACCCTATCGCTCGGCGACGGTGACGCGGGTCATGCGGTCGCCCGCGCGAATCTGGTTGACCACATCCATGCCTTCGAAGACTTTGCCAAACACCGTGTATTGGTTGTCGAGATGTGGCGCGGTGCCCAGCATGATGAAGAACTGCGAGCCTGCGCTGTTCGGATCGTTGGTGCGCGCCATAGACAGAATACCCGCTGTGTGGGGGGTGGAATTGAATTCGGCCTGCAAGCGGTAGCCCGGCCCGCCGCTTCCGTTGCCGTTGGGGTCGCCGCCTTGAATGACGAAGCCGGGTTCGTAGCGGTGAAAATTCAGGCCATCGAAGTAGCCCTGACAGGCGAGAAACGCAAAACTGTTCACATGCTTGGGGGCAAGTTTAGGAAACAGGTCAGCCTTGATGGTGCCTTTCACGGTTTCAATGGTCGCGACGTAGGAGCGGTTCGGGTCGAGTTTCATGTCGTCAGGCGCTTTGTAATCCGTGCGGCGCGCCGGCGGTCGTTCGCCGACACAGATGGATTTTGGGGTTTGAGCCACTGTTGTTCCTCCGGGAGCAGATGATGGGGTTATGGTTTGAGCTGGTGTGCTGGCTGGCGCGCCACAGGCGGTCAGTACGACGCAGAGACTGAGAAACGACAGCGATATGAGACGGTACAAGCGAAGTCCTCCAGTTCCGAAATCTCCAACGGGTCTTACAGCGGCGCTCCGACGCGCACGATTTTCTCGCGGTGCTCCTGAATGTGGCGGGTCGCGTTGGCCGTGTCCACGATGAGCGGCGCGTTGGCAACGATTTGTGCGTAGTCGAAGGCGTTATGAGCCGAGACGATCACGGCGCAATCGCACGCGGCCAGCGCTTCTTGAGTCAATGGCACCGAGTTGAGCACAATCGGCTCCCGGTGAAAGACATCTTCGCCAGCGTGGAACTGCGGCACGAAGGGGTCGCTGTATTCGACGACCGCTCCGGCCTGTACGAGTAACTCGATAATCCGCTCGGCCGGCGAGTTTCGCGCGTCGTCAATATTCGGCTTGAAGGCGACGCCGAGGACGAGCACGCGCGAATCGGCAAGCCTTTTGCGGGCGCGGTTCAACGCCTGAGTCATCAGGTCCACCACGTGATAGGGCATTACCTGATTCGTGTCTGCGGCAAACTCGATGAAGCGCGTGAAGAAGTCGTACTCTCTAGCCTTCCATGACAGGTAGTACGGATCCACCGGAATACAGTGACCGCCCACGCCGGCGCCGGGATAGAATGGCATGTAGCCGTAGGGTTTGGTGCGCGCCGCGTCAACCACTTCCCAGATGTCAATACCCATGCGCTCGCACAACAGCGCGAGTTCGTTCACCAGCGCGATGTTGACGCTGCGAAAGGTGTTCTCCAATAACTTGCACATCTCCGCGGCGCGCGGCGAGGAGACCACATGCACCTTGGCGGTAAAGTGCCCCAGCAGCGCCGCCGCCAAGCGTGTGCAGGCGGGCGTTACGCCGCCAACAACTTTGGGCGTGTTGGCGACATCGTACCCTTTGCTGTTAGTGTGGCCGGGGTCAATGCGCTCTGGCGAGAAGGCGAGGAAGAAATCTTTTCCAACTTGCAAGCCGGTCGCGTTCAGGATTGGCAGGACAAATTCCTCTGTCGTGCCGGGGTAGGTTGTACTTTGGAGGATGACCAGTTGACCCGGGCGCAGTTGCCCGGCAATGCCGCGCGCCGCCGACTCGATGTACGTCATATCCGGCGCCTTTTGATGGGTCATGGGCGTCGGCACGCAGATGAAGACCACCTCGCACGCGCGCAGGGCTGCGTAATCGTCGGTCGCGGTGAATTTTTCCGCGGCCCTTAGCGAGGCCACAACGCTCGACGGCACATCCTGAATGTAACTTTCGTCGCGCGCCAAACGGCTCAACTTGTTCCGGTCAACATCCACACCCAAGACGGAGTAGCCGTTCTGGGCGAAGGTCGTGGCCAGCGGCAGGCCGACATAACCGAGTCCGATGACACCAATCCGCGCCGTCAGGTCTTGGATCTGTTGAAAGAGCATATCCGAATTCGTCATAACCGTTGCTTGGAATCCTGGTCGAAAAAAATTCCGTGCCGAGCTACAACCGGACGGCAAACCATTGGGCAATCCTGCGCCACAAGTCGAGCAGGTGCATCTGTTCGACAAAGCCATGACGTTCACGCGGGTAGATGACCAACTGCGTTTCCACGCCGTGGTCTTTCAGGGCGCGATGGAACTCATACGATTGTCCAACCGGCACATCGGGGTCGCGTTCGCCATGGATGATGAGGGTGGGCGTTTTGATACGCTTGATGTATGTCAGCGGTGAGAACAACTCGTAAGCCGCTTCCTTGTCGCCGTCGTAAGGGTCTGCGCCGTAGAAGAGCGCATCCCAAGTCGGATACTTGGTCAGGCCGTGAAAGCTCTTCCAGTTCGAGATGCCCGCGCCTGCCATCGCCACCTTGAAGCGGCCGGTCTGGCTGACCGCCCACATGGTCATGAATCCGCCATAACTCCAGCCGCTGATGCCGAGCCGATGTTCGTCGGCGATACCCGATGCCACGCAGGCGTCCACGCCAGCCATAATATCTTGAAAGTCTTTGCCACCCATGTCGCCCAGATTGGCCTCGGCGAAGTTCATGCCCCAGCCGATACTGCCGCGCGGGTTGGGCATCAGCACGGCAATCCCGCGGGCTGCAAGCAGGGCAACCCAGCGATTGGTCAGCGAAAAGGCATATGTATAGGCGGAAGTCGGTCCTCCGTGTACCAGCGTGACCAGCGGGTAGCGCCTGCCGTGCTGATAACCGACCGGCATGACCAGAAAGCCTTGAATAGGCCAACCGTCTGCGCCTTGCCACTCAATGGATTCCATCTGTGGCAGGGCGAATTCGCCGATTTGCGGAAACAGGTTTGTCAATTTCGACCACTCAAGCGCATCCCCGCGGCGCGTAGCCAGCCAAACGTCGCGCGGCTCTGTGGCGGATTCGCGCACAACCGCAAGCGCCTGTCGCCCGGTGGTCACACTGAAAACTTGCTGATTTGGATTGGCTATCGCCACTTCGCCCGACCACAGTTTTGTTATGTGGCCGGTTGCGACGTTCACCTCGGCGAATGTCGAACGCACGTTCTCCAAAGCAAGGAAAAGGAGCGACGAGGAATCCGGACTCCATTCCATCCAACTGATACTGCCGCCGTAATCTGGCACGAGATTTCTGGCCGGACCGTCGCCGCTGGCCGGAGCGACGTAGAGGTCGCCCGATGTTACACCGCGATCGCTCCACGTGCCGGTCAGAAAGGCAACCCATTTGCCGTCGGGGGAAAAGAGCGGTCGGGCGAGACTCCGTTTCGATTGGTGAAGCGTGCGCGTTTCTGTTTTGCCACCGCCGTCCGCGACGAGGCTGACTGCAAGCCACGACTGATACCACGACCATTCAAACGGGTTGCTGCCAGCCGCAAAGGCCAACTGCTTGCCGTCTGGAGATGCGTCAAACTCCCACGCATGAAATTGGGCGCGTTCAGGCTCCGACGGGTGCGTGAGTGGCCGAGCTTGCTTGTCCTTAACGCCAACGACATAGACACGCGCAAATTTGGGGTGCTCCTCAAACTCGATAGCGTCGTCCTTCGCCGCGTCTCGCTGTTTTTCCTCGGCCGTCAGGCCATCGGTTTTGAGGAAGTAAACGTGCTGACTGTCCGCCGACCATTTCAAGTCTTGAATGTCGCCGCTGACCTGAGTCAGTGGCAACGCTTCGCCGCCATGACGCGGCAAAACATAGACCTGCAGTTGGCCGTCTTCTAGGCGGTCGGACAAGAACGCCAGCCACCGGCCATCGGGCGACCAGCGCGGCGTGTGGTCGCTGCGGGGCCCGGCGGTCAGCGCGTGGGCATCGCCCCCACTCGTGCTGACCGCCCAGACCTGACTTTTCGGCGTCTTGCTATCGGATTTATAGCGGTCT
>JACQEC010000255.1 GCA_016200765.1 Chloroflexota bacterium
GACGTTCCTCACGCTCGACGACCTCGCGCCCGATCGCGTGATTTGCGGGATCGGCGCGTGGTGGGATCCGCTGGCGCGCAACGTCGGCATCGAGCGCAAGAAGCCGCTGAAGGCGATGCGCGAGACGATTGAGGTGATGCGGCGCTTGCTGGCGATGGAGACCGTCACCTTTGACGGCGAATTTCACCACGTCAACGGCATCACGCTTGACGTGGTGCACGGGCGGCGTGAGCCGCGCAAGGTGCCGATCTATATTGGCGCCACCGGAGACGCCATGATGGAGCTCGCCGGTGAGATCGCCGATGGCGTTGTGCTAAACTACTGCGTGCCTCCGGCGTACAATCAGAGCGCACTGCGCCATCTGGAAGCCGGCGCGAAGAAAGCGGGGCGCAGTCTCGACGAGATAGACCGCCCGCAGTTGATCGTCTGCTCGGTGGACCCTGATCACTATACCGCAGTGCAGGCGGCGAAGGAACTGCTGACACAATATCTGGCCCAACAGCCGCACATCGCGCAGGCCAGCGGCACTAGCCCGGACGTGGTGCGCCAGATTCAGGGCATCCTGGGCTGGCCTGCGACCAAAGAGCAGATTCACCGCGCCATGCAGTATGTGCCTGACGAATTGATCGAACACATCACCGCCAGCGGCACACCGGACGAGGTGCGGAAGAAGGTGGACGAGTATTGCGCGTTGGGATGCACGTGCCCGATATTGTACCCGCTCGGCGACGACGTGAGGCTGATGCTGGACACCTTTGTCCAGCCATGACCGTTACTCGCCGGGCACGGCGGGTGCGCCGATCAACGCCAGAAGGCAGGTTGCCTTACCATGTTTGACCTGATGATTCGGGGCGGAAAAATCATAGATGGCACCGGCTCGCCCGCTTACAGAGCCGAGGTCTATATTCGCGGCGACCGTATCGCGGAAATCGGCGGGCGGCCGGACGAGCGCGCGGCCTTTCGACAAGCTCAAGGCGCGGCGCGCATCCTCGACGTGGATGGCTTGATTGTGGCGCCCGGCTTTATTGACGTGCACTCGCATTACGACCGGTTGCTGTTGGCGCAGAAACCGGATGACTCAAAGGTCGTGCAGGGTGTGACGACCGAGATTGTCGGCAATTGCGGCTTCGCGCTCGCGCCGGTCAATCCAGACTTCCGCGAACTGCTAGTGACACAGACCAGCGCCATCATGGGCGAGGGCGACCTGCCGTGGCTGACCTTTGGCGGTTATCTTAGCGCGCTGGAAGCGGCGGCGCCGCCGGTCAACGTGGGCGCGCTGGCCGGGCACAACGCCGTGCGCGTCGCCGCGATGGGCTTCGAGAACCGGCCAGCGCGCCCGGATGAACTGGCGCGAATGAAGGGCTACGTGGCGGAGGCGATGGACGCCGGCGCGCTCGGCCTCTCAACCGGGCTGGTCTATCCGCCGGGTACTTTTGCCAAGACCGATGAGGTGGTGGAACTCGCCAAAGTCGTCAGGCCGTATGGCGGGCTGTACGCCAGCCACATCCGCAATGAGGCCAACCGGCTGATTGAAGCGGCGACCGAAGCGATAACGGTGGGCGAAGAAGCGGGCGTGCCGGTGCAGATTTCGCATTGTAAGGCGTCTGGCTCGTCCAACTGGGGAAAGGGCGCGGCGCTGATGCGAACCATAAGGGAGGCGAACGGCCGCGGGCTGGATGTGACCGGCGACCAGTACCCATACCTCGCGGGCAGTACCTTATTGAGCACGCTCCTGCCGCCGTGGGCGCACGAAGGCGGCGTGCCGGAACTGCTCACGCGGTTGAGGTCGGCGGAGATGCGCGGGCGGATGAAGCACGATATGGAGCATGGCAGCGGCGACTGGTGGAACCCGTCGAAAAACACCAGCTGGGACGGCGTGCTGATTGCCGCCTCGCCGCGGATGCCGGAGATCGAAGGGAAGTCGCTCGAACGGCTCGTGCGCGAGGCGGGCAGAGACCCCTATGAAACCCTCTTCACCCTGCTGGAACAGACACGATGCCAGATATTGATGATCATCTTCCTGATGACCGAAGACGACGTGCGGACGATCATGCGCGATGCCAACGTGATGATTGGCACGGATGCGCTCGCAACCGGCAGTAAGCCACACCCGCGCTCGTACGGCACGTACCCGCGCGTGCTGGGGAAATACGTCCGCGACGAGCGCGTGCTCGACCTGCCGGAGGCGATCCGCAAAATGACCTCCCTGCCAGCGCAGAAGTTCAAACTCAAGGATCGCGGGATTATCCGGCGCGGCGTGCACGCCGACCTGGTGATTTTCGACCCCCAGCGCATTCAGGACACGGCCACGTATGACAACCCCGTGCAACATCCCAGAGGGGTGCCGTATGTGCTGGTCAATGGGGTGTTCGGGGTGGATGATGGCCGCGTCACCGGCGCGAGAGCCGGAAAGGTTCTGCGGCGGGGGTAGAGCCTCACCCCCGGCCCCTCTCCCCCCGACTGGATCGGGGGGAGAGGGGAGAGCGCGAGAAGGGCGAACGAGAAAACCTAACACGAGGAGCATTTCATGCAAAAGGTCCGCTGGGGGGTTATTAGCACGGCCAATATCGGGCTTAAGAAGGTACTGCCGGGGATGCAGAGAGGCCAATATTGTGAGATCGCCGCGATTGCGTCGCGCGACGGGGTGAGGGCGCAGATGGCGGCGAAGGAGCTAGGGATTCCCAAAGCCTACGGCTCCTATGAGGCGCTGTTGGCTGACCCGGAGATTGAAGCGGTCTATATCCCGCTGCCCAACCACCTGCATGTGCCGTGGTCTATCAAGGCGCTGGAGGCGGGTAAGCACGTGTTGTGCGAGAAGCCGATTGCGCTCTCGGCGGACGAAGCGCGAACCCTGCTCGCGGCCTCACGGCGACATCCGACACTGAAGGTGATGGAGGCGTTCATGTACCGCTTTCACCCCCAATGGCAGCGCGCGAAGCAGTTGGTGGCCGATGGGCAAATCGGCGACCTGCGCACCATCCACTCATTCTTCTCGTATTACAATACCGACCCGGCCAACGTCCGCAATCAGGCTGATATTGGCGGCGGCGGACTGATGGACATCGGTTGCTACAACCTCTCGCTGTCGCGCTTTATCTTTGGCGGGGAGCCCCAGCGCGTGGTGGGCATCATCGAGTACGATCCGCAATTCAAGACCGACCGGCTGGCTTCGGGCATCATGGATTTTGGCAGTGGCACGTCCACGTTCACCTGCTCGACGCAGTTGACATCGTATCAGCGGGTGAACATCTACGGCACCGAGGGGCGCGTGGAGATCGAGATTCCGTTCAACGCGCCTCCGGATCGCCCTTGCAAAATGTGGCACCAGCGCGGAAGCCGGGTTGAGGAGATCGTCCTCGCTACGACCGATCAGTACGCGGTGCAGGGCGACCTGTTTTCGCTGGCGGTGATGAACGACACGCCCGCACCGACACCGCTGGAAGATGCGGTCGCTAATATGGTTGTGATGGAGGCTATTTTCGCGAGTGGGAGAAGTGGGGAGTGGGCACGACCCTCACCCCTGACCCCTCTCCCTTGAAGGGAGAGGGGAAGGCGCGCGCTCGAATCACCGAGTGAAGGAGCATGGTTCGGCAGGCTCACCATGCGCGCCGCTTCGCCCCTACCATCGGCGAGCCGACCGGTCGGGCCGCGAGCCGCTCGGCTTGGTTCACGTTTGCAATGAGTCGGCCATGACCTCGACCCAATGTCGCGCCTTGCGGCCGGTGCCGTGCTCTATCTGCTGGCGGCAGGAGACGCCGCTCACGGCGATTTCGGTGTCGGCGGATTGGGCGCGCACCTTCGGGAAGAGGCGGTCTTCGCCTACCTTCATTGAAAGCTCGTAGTGCTCGGCCTCGAAGCCAAATGACCCGGCCATGCCACAGCAACCCGCGCCGCTCTCGGCGACGCTGAACGCGGGGTTCGCCTTCAGCGCGCTGACCACCGGGCTGATACCTACAGCCGCCTTCTGATGGCAGTGGCCGTGCACGAGGACGTTTTTGGGCGCGGCTGAAAACCGCAGGGCGCCCGTGAACGTGGGCAAGAACTCTTCCATCAACACGGCCTTCGAGGCGACGAGTTTGGCATCGGGGTCGTCGGGCAGAAGGTCGAGATATTCGTCGCGCAAGGTCAAGAGGCAAGACGGCTCAGTGCCGACGATGGGGATGCCTCGCCGCGCATAGGGCGCGAGCCTGGCGACGTTTTGCTTTGCAAGCGCGCGCGCCTGTTCAAGCAGTCCTTTTGAGATATAGGGCCTGCCGCAACATGGGCGCTGGAGGGCGAGCACGGTATGGCCTGCGGCTTCCAGCAGGCGCGTGGCCGCGATGCCGATGGACGGGTAGTTGTAGTTCATGAAGGTGTCCACGAACAGGACAACCTGCGCCACGGCGGTTCCGTTGGCCGGTCGTCGGGCCGCGCGGCTAAACCAGCGGTCAAAGGTCTGTCGCGCAAACGGCGGCAGATTGCGCTGTGGCGCAATGCCCAATCGCGACATCATCCACTTGCCGGGCGGCAGGGTTAGGGAGAGGTTGGACAGAGGCGCAAACCACGAGCCGAGGCGGCTAAGCGGCGCGATGTTGGCGAAGAGACGGGCGCGGAGCGGCGTGCCGTGCTCGGCGTGATACATCGCGAGGAACTCGTACTTGAGTTTTGCCATGTCCACGTTGGAAGCGCATTCGGTCTTGCAGGCCTTGCACTCCAGACAGAGGTCCATCACCTCGTACATACGACGAGAAGTGAGCGCACCGGCGGGCAGATGGCCGGAGATGGCAAGCCGGAGCGCGTTGGCGCGGCCGCGCGTGGAGTGTTCTTCGTCGCGCGTGACCTGAAAGGACGGGCACATGGTTCCTTCGCCCTCCTTGCGGCAGACGCCCATGCCGTTGCAGGCTTCTATCGCGCGGGCAAAGCCTCCATCCTTCGAGAAGTCGAACACCGTCTTGACCGTGTCCGCGCGGTAGCGCGGCCCGTAGCGCAGGTTTTCGGTCATCGGCGGCGCGTCCACAATCTTGCCCGGATTCATCAGGCGCTGCGGGTCAAAGGCGCGCTTGATCTCTCTGAAGGCGGCATAGAGTTGCGGGCCAAACATCTTCTCGTTGAAGCCGGAGCGCACGAGGCCATCGCCGTGCTCGCCGCTCATCGCGCCGCCGTATTCGAGCACCAGATCGCTGATGGACTCGGCGATGGTTTTCATGCGCTGGACGCCCTGCGCGGTTTTGAGGTTGATCAACGGGCGCACATGGATCAGGCCGACCGATGCATGGGCGTAGTACGCGGCGACCGTGTCGTTATCTTTCAGCACGCGGTCGAAATTGCGGATGTAATCGGCCAGCCGTTCCGGGGCGACGGCGGTGTCCTCGACAAAAGCGATGGGCCGCGAATCGCCTTTGATGCTGTTGAGCAGTCCCTGCCCGGCTTTGCGCACGGCGAAGCAGTTGGCAATATCCGCCTTGCCGAAGAGGCGCACATGGTTCGGCAGGCTCACCATGCCGCGCCCGTGGCCGCCGCGCCGCAGACGCGCTTCAAGCCCCTCAATCTTGGCGCGCAGTTCAGACTCCGACTCCCCGTAATATTCCACTACGAGCAGTGCGCCCGGATCGCCCTCCACAAACGTCATCTTGCGGCGGTATTCGACCTGCTCGCGCGTCATGTCGAGCAGGAGTTTGTCAATCAACTCGACCGAGGCCGGGGCGGTCGCCAAGATGTCAACCAGCGAATCCAAGGCGGAGAAGATGTCATCGAAGTGGACCACATCTACCGCATTTAGAGTCGGACGCGGCACCAGATTTAACTTCGCTTCGGTGACGGCCACGAGC
>JACQEC010000261.1 GCA_016200765.1 Chloroflexota bacterium
ATGCACCAGATCCGTGTGCGGGTCGAGCACCCCGCAGCCGCGCCCGGCGGTGATGTCCTGAAAGAGGCCGTGCTGTAAGAACTTCGACTTGCCCTGTCCGGTCAGGCCGATCACGTACAGGTGGGTGGTGCGGTCAGCGGCGCTCAGGTGCAGATGCGAAGAGAAAGGGAAGCGCCCTGAGCGGCCCAAGCACAGCTCAGGGGGGCGACGGAAGCGGCGGGACAGCGATAGGTGCATGCTTCGATTGTAACGCAAGCCGCGCCCGTCGCAGTTTGCCGCGCGCGCGCCAGATCAACAGCGCCGCCAGCGCCTCTTGCTCGCTGTGCGTCAGCGCGCGGAAGACGCGATAGCTGCGCCGCAGCTGGGGATCGTTGACCAGCGCGTCGCGCAGCAAGCGCCGCGCTAACCGGATGGCGCTCTCAACGCTATTGATGGGCATGGCCGGTGGTGGGCCTGTGATCATAGTCTCTGTTATACTCCACTGCGAACTGCCTGTCAGCTCCCCAATTCAGCCGTAGGGCGCGTGCTGGCTCACTCGGCAGGTTGGCCGCGCATGGGGCGCAGCGCGACAGAGACGGGTTGCCCATCCCAACCGGCATCCGTCTCATCGGGTTGCTCAACGCGACGGATGATGGACGCCGCGGTGCGGCGTACCGTCTCTAGTTCGGCCACCAACGCTTTCGGCGTTGTGCCCCAGTGGTGCAGGTAAGCCGCGCTGTAGGGGTTCTCGACCCCGAAGTGGTGCGCCACCACGAAGGCCACCGCCTCGGCGTGACACTCGCGCACCGGATGGCTGATCTCATTGCGTTCGGCGCCCCAGTGCAGCAGTTCGTGAGTGTACTCGTGCAGCAGCGTCAAGACCGCGTTGCGGCTGTCTAGGCCCTCGCGCAGCGCGATCCGCCCGCCTGCGCTGGTGCCCTGTGCCCGCGCCAGCCGCTCCGTGCTGACCGTGATCCCCTCGGCGCGCACCACCGCCAGCAATCGCTGGTAGAGCGCGGGCTGGTCATCGGCCAGCGGCGTGAAGAAGCGCGGTAGCGGTTTCTCGGCAAGGTTGGCGAGCTGTGAGGCGTCGAAGACCGAGGCGAGCTTGAAGGCGATGGCTGCTTCCTCTCGACCACTTTCGGGATCGGTGCGTTTGTACGGTTGCGGCGCAAGGATGCGGATACCCTTCTCGCCCCTCCGCACCTGGTAGCCCAGCTTCTGCCAGGTGCGATAGCCCGCCACCTGCGTGGCCGCTGGGCACTGCTCGAGGATGAGCATCTGGTTGTAGGCTGAATAGAGGTGGAAGCGTGAGACAAAGGTCAGGTACTGCTCAAGCCGTTCAAACTGCCCGGCCTGCAGCTCGGCCTGCAGCCGCGCGAGGCCCTGATCGAGCATCCGACGGGGATCGAGCGGTTGAATATCGCTGGGTGTGGGTACTTCGCGTTCCTGCATACGAGCGAGCGGTCTGGTCGCAGTATAGCAGGCGCCTTTACCGCTTGGCTAGGGGCGTTTCGTCTGTGACCCGTGACGACTCAATGCCCACCCTACAGATGATCGGCTGTTTCAGGAGCACTACACGGTCTCACAGAGGGATTCTGGCAAGCGGTTATGAAATTAAAACGTTCCGAGACCTGTCGGTCTCGGCGCTGGCTACACGCCCAATAAGACGAAGACCGAATCTCATGATCAGAATACCGAGGCTTAGGCGATGAGCGGAGAACGTTCAGCCCCACGGCCGGCGACTGTCCAAATGAGGTCATGCAAAGGATCGTGTTCGACCACCGCGTCCAGCGTCGTGAACCAATAGATCGGGCTACCCCCGGCCTCTTCCGTCTTCTGCTGCAAATTCTGCAAGCGCTCGAGTGAGGGGGCGATGGTCAAGATGCGCACGCGCTGTGCGTGGAAGCGCGCGCTGAATTGCCCCGAGGCCAGATAGGCCTGGTACGCCTGAATCTTCTGTTGAAAGCGCGCTGTCGTCATCGTGCTGCGGTCCAGCTCCAGGCAGAAGTGCGCTCGTCTATCCGGTAACTCTAGCAGGCAGTAAGCGTCAGGGATGACCGCAACCGTGTGCGGGCGCCCGCTCTCCATCACCACGCTCACGCTATCTTTGAAACCGCGCAGGGTCGGCTCATCGTGCCAGGTGGCAATCGCGTAGCCATGGGCCTTGGCCGCGAGGGTGAAGGCGATGCGCACGTCGTTCATCGCCAGCTCATGAGCGATAAAGGGCGTCGTGACGCTCGCCTGCTGACGACCATCCCGATCATCGCCTTGGCCCCAATATTTCAGCGCCGCCACGGGTGTTTGTTGCTCAAAGGCGATCAGCGCCGCGCCCAGGCGCGCGAGCCGATAAACCGGCATGTACCCGGCCAGCGGGCTCGCACTCGCTGGGATCGGGATGCGCTCTAGATAGCGGTGGTGATAGAGCTTGCGCAGGCGCGTGCGCGGCACTTCGATCCGCGCGCCAGGAAAGAGCAGCTTCTGGATTTGTTCACACGTGAGCATCCGGTATGTGTGAACCGCACGCAGGATCGCGCGGTCGCGCTCCGTCATGCGCAACGGCGGCGGGTCGTCCGAGCGCTCAAAGCGCTTGCGCTTTGGGATCGTAGAAATCGTCATCCTCGCTGGATATATAATTCGGGCGGGCGGTGGGCTGGTTAGGTACATAAATCGGTGCGGCTCTGACCTCGCTTTTCAGTCTACCATAGCGTCGCCCGGCTGTCTCGATGATGCGTTGCTTGGCGTCAATCAACTCCGGCGTCCATTGCGGGTCAGGCATGTCAAGGCTGCGGGCTTTGCGCGGTAGCCGCTCCCCGCGATGTTTGGTGAGGAACTCGCGCATCGCTAGCTTCTGAATCCAGGAGACTTTTTCTGCGTGGGTAATCGTTTCCTCAACGAAGTCGGGAACCATGGTTGGCAGCGGCCGCGTGTGCACCATACGCGCCTCGGCGCGCCAGCGCGTCATCAACGCAGGGAAAAGCTCATGGGCAAGTATTTCAGCATCCTGGTAGCCAACCCGAAAACACGCAATCGTCCCCGCGTTGTTGAGAATCGCTTCGCGTTGGATCTCCGGGAGTTGATGCACGAACTGGTGCGCAAGCGTGAGGCACAATTTGTTCCTGCGCGATTCGGTCAGAATCGTTTCAATGTCGCCCGTCGTGTAGTTTTGGAATTCGTCGAGGTAGACGTAAAACGGCACGCGATAGGTCGTGTTGCTGCGAGCTGCCGCCGCCTGCTGAATTTGCGACAGAATGAATGCTCCCAAGAGATTGCTGTTATAGGTGGTGAATCTTCCCTTGGCGAGATTGACCAGCAGGATCCCGTGATTGTCCATCAGATGGCGGAAGTTGATCGTCGCGCCAGATTCGAAGATGAGCCGCAAATCCGGATCGAACAAGAATGGCTCTATCTTGTTGAGAATCGGTGCAACCCACTGCGCTTGGCCTGCCTCGCTCTTCGGAAATTCTTGCAGAAAGTATTCTGCAATCTGCGGCTCATGGATGCGGGATAGCACCTGCTGGCGATAGGCGTCTTCACGCAAGAAGCGGCGAAGATAGACAAGCGTGAGACCCGCCGCCGCCAGCGCCATAACGCTATTGTTGAGCAGCCGCGTCATGCGCGGGGCTTCATTGGGCTTAAAGTCCCAAATCGTGACCATGGCGTCGGTCAATGAGAGGGCGCGCCGATGCGCGATGTCGCCGGGGGCTGTCTCAAGCGGATTGATGCCAACGGTCCAACGGGCGTCGAGCGGATCAATGATGGCGATCCGCTCGACGATCTCGGGCTTAACGAGCGAGAGCTTGGCGATGTGATAGAGCACGTGGTTGAAAAGATCCTCAGCCACATCCAGCACGCCGGCACCCTTGGCTTGCTCGACGTCCTGCAATATCAAATGTTCGAGGAAGCGCGATTTCCCCACGCCCGTTTGCCCGACGACATAAAAGTGTTTATCGCGCCAGTGCTCAGCTAACGGCACGACGGGCGGCGCTGGCGGGGTGCCCGATGGCTTCGCACGCGAGGCCACAATTACTGCCACTCGGTCGGTAACTGCTCACCCAGGGCCGTGCTGTCCGCGCTCGGCGGAGTAGGCTGGAGATGCGAGACGGGCTGGTTGACCTCCTTGACGATTTTGTTCGTCTGGACGGCCGAGGCGATGCTGAGACCGACGCTGATCAGCCGGCACGTAAACACAAACGCCTCCACCAGCGAACTGATGACGACACTGACCAAGTCAACTCCGAACATGGTGAACCTCCTCGTATGCATGTGAACTGAATCGTCGATCGTTAGCGGCCAAAACGTCACCAGGACTCGACTATGGGCGAAGACCTCCTTTCCACAGGGCTTGCCTACCTCCCGAAACAGGCTTAAAATCGTACCTACCCTCAGGAGAGGTCAGGGTAGAGCTAACCCTGAACCGAGTCACACCCGCCCAGGACAACCGGATAATTCGTTTTCAACTCTGAATGCAAGCGTATCAAAGTTGGCACAACCTGCATATTGCAGAGTTTGGCAATGACAGATGTTCTAATGAGAGGGGCATATGCCGAAGTACCCATACCTCGCAGAGGCATTGCAAAAGCATTATCAGAAGTGCGATCGCCCCAAGAGACTTCTCTTTGAGAACAAAGCCACCCAAGAGAGGGTGACACTTACGGGGCTTGCGTGGAAGATGAGAGACTTGTTGGAAGAGCGATGGGGGCTAATCGGATTTGACCCGCCAACCTTTCAGCACATCGTGGATGGCGAGCGCCGCTTCTCGCCTGCCCAGCTAGATGCCTTTTGTGAGCTCTTAGCGCTCGCATACACCGAACGCTATGGACTAGAAATGGCGATAGCAAAAGACAGTCAGGTTAGTCGTGGCTTCGGCATTGATTTTGCCTTCAATCCTGATGGCATAGACGATCATCTAAAGTTTATCTCGGAAGTCGAGATGAGGGGCAACGCCCCACTCGCCGTAAAAGGAGCAGACCAGGTCGCGAAGAAACTGGATGAATATGCAAGGGCATCAACTTCCCCGACCTCTCGAAACTATTTTCAGAGAAAACGCGGAGAGGCCCTGTACATCAAAGCCTGGGCGCTCAGCCCCCTCGCGTCACCCGATCAGCTATCCGTCGATATGATAGCCACAGCCGCCGAACTCGGCAGCATTGCTAAAGAGTGCAATGTCGCCGAGTTGGACGGATTGGCAAATGCTGTGATGGGGGACGCCTATCACATTATCAAAGACTGTGCGACCGCCATTCCCTATCTCAACCAAGCGTTGCAAGCCCTCAAAAATCCGCGCGATCTCGCCTTTGTACACCGAACCCTCGCCTTGGGTTACTCCAAACTAGGAGATAAGGAGAATTTTGACCAGCAACAACGAAAGCTCAAAGCCGTGATGGAGGCCTGGCCTAGTGGCGAGTCCGAACGCTTGTGTTTAGCGCTCGACGGACTGACACGCGCGCAGTCACGTTTGGGATTATTCGATCAAGCTTGGAGAACGCTGGAACAAGGCAATCAAATCTATACCATGATGGCCACAGCGGGCGAGCGCTTGCCGGCACGGGAACTCCAATTCGTGAATGCCGAACTGTGCATTATCAGAGACTCCCGGACAGCAGATAAGGACTACATCAAAGATAGAGCCGATGAGGCTGTGCGCCGTGCTCGTGATCACAGCTACAGGATTTCAGCGCAGATCGCCGATGTAAGGAACGAAATCTTCCCTCCCTAGACGCGGATAATAACCCAAGACCCCGCCTACTTTCTGATCGGATCATCATTCCCCTGCTCTTCGATATTTTCGAGCAGACCACCGACCGTATTTCACAACAGTTCTACCTCCCGGCGAATAATACCGGCCCCCTGCTGCTCGATTTGCTCGGGCATATGGTGTGGATGTGGCAAAGCGTACCACTTCTTGTAATACGCTCGCGGTTCGATGCCTGCTTCAGAGCCACTGGCGATAGGAGGATAGCCTCCGGTTTCGGCCCAGCGCTCTCCGTCACGTAGGGTGTACGCGGAAGGCAAGGCACGATCATAGTGTTCACGATTTGTCATACTCCGCGTGATGTGACGGCCGGCAAGCCTTTTAGCCGGAGCAAGTCAACGGCCTATCACACCACGTCAACGTATGCGCAGAGACGAATGACCGCGCCTCAAACGGTCTGGCGGCTATGAGGCCTGCCGCAGTTTCCAGGCGGAAGGTCTGAATTGGGTTTTTCTCATCATGAATACCAATCGATCCAACAACAAAAACAGCATCTGCCATAAACACCTCCTGACACATCATCCAACTTCACCCCAGCCCTCCATGATCTATGATCACGCCCGCCTTTCCAGCGGCCATTTGATGAAGAAACCATTAATAGGGGCGGTAGTTGGCCTGTGGGGCGCTGTCCGCCGGCAGGGCCGCACAGTTCTTGACCGGCGCGGGCTGGGCGTTAGGCCGCCTGATCGCGCCAGTTCACTCGCGGCGAAGGCGCATCCATGATCGTTCTCGAGCCTGCCAAGACCCACCGTCTCCGGCTGTTATGCTCTCTGGTGAGCATAGGTCACAGGAGAGGCGACAGGATAGCACTTCGACCGGCTGTGGATTAGGCGCACCCGCTGGCTATGCCCGGCATCGGCGGCGCGACATGGCTTTCGTCAGGCTTAGGTTCAATTTCCCAAAAACGCGTTCGCCTGAGTCTATTGGATGGGTCTTGAGTCTATGCGTCTATTAATACAGAGGACCGGACGGGGGTGTCTCATCGCACTTGACAGCGGCGTCTGCTCGGTGCGGACACGGGTGTCCGCTCACGCTCGTTTTTTGGCCTTGAGCTTGGTTTTGACGTCCTTCAAAAGATAGGTGTTGCCGAAGCGCTTATCCGCTCTCATCACCGCGATATATTGGGCGTGGCTCAACTCCGCCAGAAACCGGCGCAGGTGTCGCTCGCTAATGCCCATATCCGCAGCCATCTGTCGCTGCCCCACGAAGGTGGACTCCTTCTGCCACGCGTAGGACAGGAGCACCGCGTAAGACAATCGGGCGCCGATCGACAGCCGCGTATCTCGCAAGACCACGTACGGCAAGGCTGCGAACCCAGCCCGCAGCATCTCGTTCTCGACGAGGATGCGCTCGACCCGTTGTTTGACTAAATCCCCGACACGCTCCATAAATATAGACTGATAGCCAGCGTGCTAGCAAGCGAGCCTTGGCCCGCTCAGGCTAGCAACGCCTCGATCACCCGCGCCAACACGCTGGCCCCGCCGTTCGCTTGATAATCTTCGAGCAAGAAGTTGACCGCGATGCGGTTGATCTCGTTCTCCGAGGTGCGGATGCCCTGGCGCTTGTAACTGTAGACGATATCCATCAGCCGGTGCTTCTCCGGCGAGGTGAGCCGCACGAACGACACCTCCTTGCCTACCGTTTTCACGGTCTTGCGGATCTCGTTGATCAAGCCAGCCGGGTAGCTTGCTAGCGTGCTAACAGGCGAGCTAGCAAGCGGTATTGCCTCTGCTGATTGGGCATCCGGAGTTGGCTCAGGAGACACCGCGTCATAGGTTGTCGCCGCATCATCGCCAGTGAGCGGTCCTGCGCGTTCTAAGGGCCTCACAGGGGCTGCGGCGGGGGCTATTGAGGGCGGGTCGGTGGCGACGGCGTGCTCAGGCGGCTTAAAGAACAATGAGCCACCCTTCAATTCGTTGAGGATCGTGTTTTCATCCAGCGTCTTTTTGCTCATGGAATAGTTCCTCGATCAGCCGCGCGTAGGCTTCGGCGGATTTGGAATGGGGTGCGAACCCAAAAACATCTTGTTTGCTAAAATGGGCATCGCGCAGATCGGTATTACGGGGGATGACGGTTTTCAACACCAAGTCGGGGTAGGTCTGGCGGAGAATCTTGAGCGAAGTGCGGCTATTGATGGTCGGGTCGCTCATCGTGAAGAGGTGGCCCAAGATGGTCAGGCGCGGATTGAAGTAGGTTTTGACCTCCTCAATGGTCTTGGAGAGTTGAACAATCGAATCGAGCTCGAAATAACCCGGCGAGACCACCACCAGCACCTGGTCGCTGGCCGTGAACGCGTTGATGGTCAGCCACGAGAGTGCCGGCGGGCAATCGATGAATACGTAATCGTAAGGCCGCTCAATAGCCTCTAGCGCTTTTTTCAACCGTGCTTCGCGATGATCTTTGGCGGTCGTCAGCTCAATATCCGTGTTGGACAGTAAGATGTGCGATGGCACGATATCCAGATTCGCCAGCGACGTGTGATGGATGGGCAGCGGTTGCCGCTCCAGAATCGTGACGTAGAGCGTATGCTCCTTGCGCAGGTCGAGATAGTTGGGGATCAGCACCTTCGAAGAATTGGCTTGGCAGTCAATATCGATCAACAGGACCCGCTTGCCTCTGCGTGCGAGCCCGGCGGAGAGCGAGATGCTGGTTGAGCTTTTGCCCGTACCTCCTTTTTGCGATGCGACCGAGATGACCATGTTCTATCTAATGGGTTCAGAGCCTACAGCAGGGTATTCCGACCCATTAGTTGACAACGAATATCTATGACCATCATGAGCCTTCGACCAGCCGTTGTCAAGGGTCAAACGACCGCTGGGCCAATAGTGCCCAACTGAAGGACACGCCGACATTCGAGGCCCGTTACATTGCCTAGAGGACGCTGGTGGATCGTCGCATGACACATGGCTGCCGAGGGGCTAGATACGCGCCCGCCTCTCAACAACCCAAGCGTTCTCATAGGTCGTGGCGCGGCAGAAAGCACATCGCTATACGCTGGTATACTATAGGGTCTGTCACGCTTTCAAGTTCGTGAGCAAGGTGGATCAGAGCCGCATCTTGGGATACTGTTATCGGATTCTGTTACCGTTTAGCTTGGCGTATATCTCAAAATCTATAATCTCCAGCCTACACAGGCCCACAACAGAAGGGCCTTTCAAGCCGCGAGAGGTTTCTCTTGCAGTCCACTGGTCTCAGCGATGATCTACTCTGTTTAGGCCGTCGCCGTACTCTCAATTTGAATTTGCTACCGTACAAGATTTGGGGGTGATGAATTCGTCACCATAGTTGGAAAGCGACGGGCAGTCCCAGGTCGTTACTCAAGAAATGGTTCAAGAGGCGCAGTCCCAGCTGAAATAAGCTCAGATCACAGCGGTCCGTGCGGTGAATGATTTTGCGCCAGCCATCGTGTTTGGCAATCACGCCCAAGTACACCACCCAGATATAAGCCAAGCAGGCGGCAATCATCAGACGCGACAATCGCATCGGATCCGATAGATGACTTTTGTGCAGGTTGAAG
>JACQEC010000257.1 GCA_016200765.1 Chloroflexota bacterium
GGCGTGCCCGATCGCCCTCCCGCGCGCTTGAGTCAATATTTTAAGGCAAAATAGGCCAAATAATGTTGACAGTCAATATTGGCTATGCTATATTCTCAAGCAAAATTGGCTGGCGGCCTTATCGCATGGGCGACGGACAGCAACGGATAACTCTAAGGCCCTCCCCCGCCGGAGGGCTATCTTTTTTGACGGGAGATACCACCGCGATGAACGCGAACTGCCCGGAGTGTGATGCCGTAATCACGATGGACAAGCCGCTGAAGGGCGAGATTGTCGTCTGCCCCGACTGCGGCGCAGAACTCGAGGTCACCGACACGAACCCCCTCACGCTCGCCCTCGCGCCGGAGGAAGAAGAAGACTGGGGCGAATGAAACCACGCGCTCTTTCTCCCCTCTCCCATACTTGGGAGAGGGGTCGGGGGTGAGGCGCACAATTCCCAAGGAGGCATCATGAAGTTAGGCGTGCTCTATTCGCGGGTGCGTGTTGAAGAAAAACTGCTGTTCGAGGAACTGGATCGCCGCGGGGTTGACTACGATAAGATTGATGATCGCGACGCGATCTTTGACCTGACCGACCCGCGCAACTGGGCGCAGTATGATGTGATCCTCGAGCGCTGTATCAACCACAGCCGCGCGCTCTACGCCTTGAAAATCCTCAACGACTGGGGCATCCCCACCGTCAATACCGCCTATGTCGCCGATGTCTGCGGCAACAAACTGGTCACCTCGACCGCGCTCGTGCGCGATGGGGTTCCCACCACCCGCATCAAGATCGCCTTCACCCCCGAGGCCGCGCTCAAGGCGATCGAGGAAATCGGCTATCCGGTGGTCCTCAAGCCGGCCATCGGCTCGTGGGGCCGCCTGCTGTCCAAAATTAACGACCGCGACGCCGCCGAGGCGGTGCTCGAACATAAAGAGGTGCTCGGCTCCTATCATCATTCGATCTTTTACATTCAAGAATACGTCCGCAAGCCCATGCGCGACATCCGCGCTTTCGTCGTCGGCGACCAGACCATCGCGGCCATCTACCGGCAAGCCGAGCATTGGATCACCAACACCGCGCGCGGCGGCCACGCGAGCAACTGCCCGGTCACGCCCGAACTGAACGAGATCTGCGTGCGCGCTTCCAATGCCGTCGGCGGCGGCATCACCGGCGTGGATGTGCTCGAAGACCCGGAGCGCGGCTTGCTGATCAACGAGGTGAACTACACCATTGAGTTTCGCAACTCCATCGCGACCACCGGCGTCAACATTCCCGCCAGGGTCATAGATTACGTGCTGGCCGTCGGCGAGGGCCAGATTAACCCGCTGGCGAGTGTGCCGCTGGCGCAGGCGCTCGGACGCTAGATGAGGGTCAGCCTTGTCGGAGGGTCCGGCTACGCAGGCGGCGAGCTCATCCGCCTCCTGCTCGGCCATCCGCAGGTCGAGATCGATCAGATCACGTCCGAATCGCGCGTCGGCGAGTACGTTTATCAGGCGCATCCGAACCTGCGCAAGCAGACCGCGCTCCAATTCACCGCGCTCGACCAACTGCGCCCCTGCGACCTGCTCTTCCTCGCCCTGCCGCACGGCGAAGCGCAGAAGCGCATCGCGCAGTTTGCCGCGCTCGCGCCGCGCATGATTGACCTGTCCGCCGACTTCCGCCTGCGCGATCCGGCGCGCTACGAACAGTGGTACCACAAGCCGCACGCCGCGCCGGAGTGGCTCGCGCAGTTCGTCTATGGGTTGCCCGAACTGCATCGCGCCGACTTGCAGGCCGCGCGCTATGCCAGCGGCGTCGGCTGTAATGCCACCGCCGGCCTCTTCGCGCTCCTCCCGCTCCAGCGCGCCGGATTGATTGACACAGAAAAGCCCATCGTGATAGATATCAAGGTCGGCTCCAGCGAAGGCGGCAACGCGCCGAGCCTCGCCTCGCACCACCCGGAGCGTAGTGGCAGTGTGCGCTCCTTCGCGCCCACCGGCCACCGCCACACCGCCGAGATCGTTCAGGAGACGGGGCTGGCCAACGTCCACCTCTCCATCACCTCGGTGGAGTTGGTGCGCGGCGTGCTGGCCACCGCCCACGTCTGGCTGAAGGCCGGCGCGAGCGAGAAGGATTTATGGAAGGCGTACCGCGCCTTCGCCAAAGACGAGCCGTTCGTGCGCATCGTGAAAGACAAGACCGGCATCCACCGCTATCCCGACCCGAAGATTCTGGCCGGCGCGAACTTCGTGGACATCGGCTTTGAATTGGACGAAGCAACCGGCCGCGCGGTCAGCCTCTGCGCGCTGGACAATCTGATGAAGGGCGCCGCCGGCAGCGCGGTGCAGGCGATGAACCTGATGTGCGGTTTCCCGGAAACGACGGCGCTGGGGTTTAGCGGGTTGCATCCGCTTTGAGAGTAGCGATCATGTCGAAGCCTCTGCTGGTGATCGTCACCGGCTTGCCCGCGACCGGCAAGACGACGCTGGCCTGTCACATCGCGGCCGGGTTGCGCTTGCCGTTTGCGCACAAGGACGGCATCAAAGAATCGCTGTTCGAGACCTTGGGGTGGA
>JACQEC010000258.1 GCA_016200765.1 Chloroflexota bacterium
GCCTTCTCGATCAAAGACAGCACGTCGCCCATGCCCAGAATGCGCGAGGCGAGGCGGTCCGGGTAGAACGGCTCCAGCGCGTCGGGCTTTTCGCCCATGCCCATGAACTTGATCGGTACGTGGGTCACGGCGCGAATGGAGAGCGCGGCCCCGCCGCGCGCGTCGCCGTCCACCTTGGTCAGAATCAGGCCGGTGAGCGGCGTGCGCTTGTTAAACTCGTCGGCGGCGCGCACCGCGTCCTGACCGGTCATCGCGTCAACCGTCAGCAAGACCTCGTGCGGCTTCGTCTTAGCCTTGATCTCCTCCAATTCCCGCATCAGGTCGTCGTCTATATGCAGGCGGCCAGCCGTGTCGAGGATGACCACCGAGTGCGCTTTGTCCTTCGCCGCCGCCAGCGCGTGGGCGCAGATGTCGGGCGGCGAAACCTTGTCGCCTTCTGCGAAGACCGGGATGTCCAACTGCTTGCCCAACGTCTGCAATTGCGTGATCGCCGCCGGACGGCGCGTATCGGCGGCCACCAGCAGTGGCCGCTGGCCGCGCTTGCGGAGGTGCAGGGCCAGTTTAGCCGCCATCGTCGTCTTGCCGGTGCCTTGCAGACCGACCAGCATGATGACCCGCGGTATCGGGCCATCCAGATTGAGCAGGGCCGGCTCACCTAACAAGGTGATGAGTTCCTCATGCACAATCTTGATGACGGTTTGCGCCGGCGTCAGGCTCTGCAGAACCTCGGCGCCGAGAGCGCGCTCGCGGATTTTGGCGATGAAGCTCTTGGCGACCTGAAAGTTGACATCGGCCTCCAAAAGCGCCATGCGCACTTCTTTGAGCGCGGCGTCAATGTCTTCCGGGCGCAGGATGCCGCGCGAGCTGATCTTCTTGAAGACGTTTTGGAGTTTGTCGGTCAGGTTATCAAACATGTTTAGGACGGGTCACAAAAAAATCGGGGTTGCCCCCGAATAGGCGCGGTTGAACAACCCGCCTCTGCGAGACCTCGTTTTTTGATTCTAAACCAATAGCCCCGATTCGTCAAAACGCCGCATGATTGTGCTATAATCCGCCGCGTGATCAAACTGCTCGTGTTGGGCACGGCGCAGGATGGCGGCATTCCGCACCTCGGCTGTCGCCAGCCGTATTGCGAGCGCGCTCGGCGCGATCCCCATCTGGCGCGTTGGGTGGCTTGCCTTGGGTTGATAGACACCGAGGCGCGCCGCTCGTTCCTCATTGACGCCACGCCCGACGCCCGACCGCAACTCGATTACCTGACCGCGCACCCCGACGCGCCTGCGCGCCAAGACCGCAACCCGGTGGACGGCCTGATCCTGACCCACGCGCACATCGGCCACTACACGGGTCTGATTCAGTTTGGCCGGGAGGTGATGGCGACGCGGCAGATGCCGACCTATGGCACCGCGCGCATGGGGCGCTTTCTGATTGAAAACGGCCCATGGGCGCAATTGGTCCGCGACGGCCACCTCTCGTTGCGCGAAATCACAGATCAACAGCCTGCGCGGCTGACCGACCGGCTGACGATTACGCCCTTCCTCGTCCCGCACCGGCAGGAATGGTCGGACACGATTGGCCTCGAAATCGCCGGGCCGCAGAAACGCGTAATCTACATCCCCGACATAGACCGCTGGGACGACTGGAATCGCGACATCCGCGAGGTCGTCGCCGCGTGCGACATCGCCCTGCTCGATGGCTGTTTCTACTCGGCGGACGAGGTCGGCGGCAGGCCGCTTGCAGAAATCCCGCACCCGCTGATCCCCGACACAATGGAGCGGCTGGCCGCGCTTTCCGAGCGCGTCTATTTCACGCACCTCAACCACACCAACTCTGCCGCCGACCGGGCGTCGGCCCAGCGGCGCGAAATCGAAGCGCGCGGGTTCCGCGTTGCCGAAGACCGCATGGAGTTCGCGCTGTGAGCCGGCGCTACCCGGCGTTTAAGGATGCCTCCGGCTGTGCCCGCTGTACCGACCCGCCCTGCGCGCAGTTTATTCGCGGGCTTGAGCAGTTCAATCGCGGCGAATTCTTCGCCCAGCACGAGACGCTCGAGGCGCTGTGGATCGAGGAGAAAAACGAAGTGCGCTCTTTGTATAAAGGTATCCTACAGATTGGCGTCGGCTATCACCATTTGCTCGACCGCCGCAACTATCACGGCGCGGTGTCGAAACTGTCGTCGGGCTGTCGCTGGCTGGAAGCGTTCCGGCCGCGCTGTTGCGGCGTGGAGGTGGCGCGGCTGATTGAGGACGCGCGGCGCTCGCTGGCCGCCTTGACGGAACTTGGCCCGGAGCGCATGGGCGAATTCGACCGACGGCTGGTGGCGAGGGTACACTATAAGACGGCAATACTGAGATTTCATGATCCCATATGCCCCAAGGTTTGATCGAGATAAAGTTGCATATTTTGCTGCTCGCTACATGGAAATTATGAGCGCGGCCGAAAGACTAGAGGAAGAGATTATCGTAGATGATGTTGCGCCACGCGCCAGAGCTGCTGGGTATTTTACAAAGGAACAATTCCTCAAAGTTTGTTATTGGAAAACTCCGCGAAGCAGGCCGCATTGCGAAAAGAACTCTGCCGAGTATGTTCGAGAGGTCACGCGGATTGCGCTATCTACTCCCAACGAACAACTGCGAATCGAAGCACTAACTCTCCTTCAAGGTGTTGGTTGGCCCACAGCCTCTGTCTTTCTTCACTTCGGGTACGCCGATCTTTACCCAATTATGGATTATCGCGCGTTGTGGTCGTTGAATATTGAAGTTCCGCCCTATTACGACTTCGCATTCTGGTGGTCGTATACAGAATGTTGCCGTGTTTTGGCAAAGGACTGGCAAGTGACGATGCGCACCCTTGATCGAGCTCTTTGGCAATATTCTTACGAGAATCAGAAGTAGATCGTTACTTTGTTTTGAACTGAGGAGATCATCATGTTGCTCGGCGCGCATTTCTCAGCCTCCGGCGGCGCGCACAAGGCCTTTGCGTTCGCCGATGCATGGCACTGCACCGCCATGCAGATCTTCACCAAAAGCCCGAACCAGTGGGCCTCGCGCGCTTTGACCGACGAGGAGTGCGCGAAGTTTGCCACAGCCGCCGCACAGTCAGGCGTGATGGTCGTTACCGCGCACGACTCATATCTGATCAATCTGGCCTCGCCCGACCCGCTCACCCTCGAAAAGTCACAACATGCCTTCAGGGTGGAGTTGGAGCGGTGCGAGCGGCTGGGTGTGCCGTTTCTGGTCACGCACATGGGCAGTCACATGGGCGCAGGCGAAGAAGCCGGATTGCGGCAACTCGCGGCCTCCATTGACAAGGTTCACGATGAACTGACTGGCTATCGTGTCCAGATTCTGTTGGAGGCCACCGCCGGGCAAGGCAACCATCTCGGCTACACGTTCGAGCATCTGGCGGAGGTGCTGGCCCGCGTGAAGGCCAACGAGCGGCTCGGCGTGTGCCTCGACTCGTGCCACCTCTTCGTCGCCGGATACGATCTGCGCGATGAGAGGTCGTACAAGGCGACCATGAGGCGGTTCGGCCGGTTGGTCGGCTTCAATCGGCTCAAGTGCTTTCACCTCAACGACGCCAAGACCGATCTGGGGTCGCGCCGCGACCGCCACGAGCGCATCGGCAAAGGCAAGATTGGCCGCGAGGGCTTCCGGCTGATCATGCAGGATCGGCGGCTGGCAAAGGTGCCCAAGATTATTGAGACGCCCGACGTGATGGAGGTTGGCGATCAGGATTTGCGCCTCCTGCGGCGGCTGGCGGTTTAGCCAACCGATTTTTTGACAGCGCTCGTGAACGTAGGTACAATCATTTTTTGTAGAACTATTACTTTGGAGCCTTCTGGATGTTACCTATTTTCCCGTTTACGGCTATAGTTGGGCAGGACAAGATGAAACTGGCGCTTGTGCTCAACGCGATCAACACGCAGATTGGCGGCGTGCTGGTGCGCGGCGAGCGCGGCACCGCCAAGTCAACCGCCGCGCGCGCGCTGGCCGAACTCCTGCCGCTGATTGACGTCGTCGAGAATTGCCACTTCGGCTGTGACCCGCACAAGGTGAACAACTTGTGCGACGACTGCATGGCGCGGATGCGGCGCGGCGAAGACCTGGTCGGCGTCAGGCGCAAGGTTTCGATGATTGACCTGCCTGTCAGCGCAACCGAAGACCGCGTGGTGGGCACGCTCGACATCGAGCAGGCTATCAAGAAGGGCGAGAAGCACTTCGAACCCGGCGTCATGGCCGCGGCCAACCGGGGCATCCTCTACGTGGACGAGGTGAACTTGCTGGACGACCACGTCGTTGACCTCTTGCTCGACGCGGCGGCGATGGGCGTCAACTTCGTCGAACGCGAAGGCATCTCCTTTTCGCATCCGGCGCAATTCGTGCTCGTCGGCACCATGAACCCGGAAGAAGGCGAACTGCGCCCGCAACTGCTCGACCGCTTTGGCCTCTGCACCGAGATTCACGGCATCAGCGACCCCGTCCAGCGCACGCAGATTCTGGCGCGCCGCATTGAATTTGAGCGCGACCCGGTCGCGTTTCAGGAGCGATGGCAGGAGAAAGAGCGCGAGCTGTCGAGCGAAATCGCCTCCGCGCGCGAGTTGATGCCGGGCGTCCGCTACACCGAGAGCGACCTGTTCACCATCGCCGAGTTGACCTCGCAGATGGAGGTGGATGGCCACCGCGCCGACATCATCATCCTGAAGGCCGCGCTCGCCCATGCCGCGCTGAATGCCCGCGACCGGATCAAGTCGGTGGACATTCTGGCGGCGGCTGAACTGGCGCTCCCGCATCGCCTCAAGCGCCGCCCCTTCCAGGACACCGAACTCCAGTTCCAGCAGTTGGAGCGCAAGCTGGAGCAGGCGCGCGCCGAAGCCGCCGAAGAAGCCGCTAAGTCCGAGGAAAAGGGCGAGAGCGTCTCGTCACAGGAAAAAAAAACAATCCGGAAGCCAGCGACTCGCCCCTAGAGCCCTCTGACGAATCGGGCGAGCCGACCTTTCAAGACACCCCCGAAACCGCACAGCCACCGACGCCGGGCCAGCACCGCGATAAGCAAGTCGCGGTCGGCTCGGCGTTTGCGCCCAAGCGCCTCCAAACCTCGCTCGACCGCCTGACGCGCCCGCAGTCCGGCAAACGCTCCTACACCAAGACCACGCGCAAGCGCGGCCGCTATATCGCCGCCCGCCCCGCCGACGGCTCCACCGACATCGCCTTCGACGCGACCTTCCGCGCCGCCGCGCCGCACCAACTGGAACGCGAAAGCGAGATGGCCGTCGCGATTGAAATGAGCGACCTGCAAAAGAAGGTGCGCGTGCGCCGCGCCGCGAACCTCGTGCTGTTTGTGGTGGACGCCTCGTGGTCTATGGCCGCCGCCGAGCGCATGATTGCCACCAAAGGCGCCGTGCTCTCGCTCCTGAACGATGCCTACCAGAAGCGCGATCAGGTCGGCCTCGTCACCTTCCAGAAGGAAAGCGCGCATCTGGTTCTGCCGCCGACCAACTCGGTCGAACTCGCGCAGGAGGCGCTCAAAACGATTCCTGTTGGCGGCAAGACGCCGCTCTCCGCCGGGCTCCTGCTCGCGCACGAGGTGATGATGCGCGAACTGCGCCGCCGCCCCGAAGTCATGCCGCTGATGATCATCCTGACCGACGGCGCGGGCAACGTCTCGATGACCGACCTGCCACCGCAGGAAGAGGCGCACCGCATCGCCAAACTGATCAAGGGGAGCGGCATCCGCTCGGTCGTGATTAACACCGAGCACGAGGCGTTTGACCGCGGCCTCGCCGCCGGCCTAGCGCGCTCGCTCAGCGGTGAAATCTACACCTTGCGCCAGCTCAAGGCCGAGGAGATTCTGGAGACCGTGCGCGGGGAA
>JACQEC010000064.1 GCA_016200765.1 Chloroflexota bacterium
CGCCATGGCCGTCATCGCCGTGAGCAGTACCGCCGGAAGGCCGGCCCGTTCGATTTCCTTCGCCAGCGTTGCGCCGCAACGCGTGCCGGTCCCTCAAGTGCTGGTGACGAGCGCGGCGTGGACGCCCTCCGCGATCAACTGCTTGGCGATGGCGCCGCCGATGGCCGAAGCGTTGGCGACGCTGGTGCCGGTGCCGGCCGTGACATAGAAGTAGTCGTGCAGTTTGCCAAACGCGCCCGCCGCTTCCAGCGCGCGCGCCGCGTCGAGCGGCACGATGCGGTCGGGGTCGGCGTTCACCCAGCGCGCGTCGTAGCCGGCGTGGATGGATTTGAAGCGCGCGCCGTCGTTCTCGGCGAGCATCGTTAAAGGATAGCGCGCCCAGCGGGTTGCGCTGGATGACTCGATGCGGTCGGGGTTGTCCAGTGGCACCAACCCGCCCTCGGTGACGAGCGCCACGGTCGCGTGGGTCAGGTCGGCCAGCGGCGCGGCCGGCTTCACACGCTCGGCCTGCGGCGGCAGGACGATCTCCGTCTGATACGGTTGGCCGCGCAACTTGGCTAACAGCATGGAGACCGCGCGGTCAGCCGCCGGCGTTTCGATGACCCAGTTGGCGCGGGTGCCCATCGGGATGGTGCCTTCCTCGGATGCCGGGCGCAGGCGTTCCTTGTCGGCGAGTTTCAGCCCCACGCGGGCAATGGCTTCCAGCGCGTCCTTCATGCCCGCCGCCGACTGGCCGGTGGGCACCATCACCACCCGGTCGCGATAGACCTCCACCGCAGGATTTTCCGGAAAGAGGCCGGTCATCACCGGCAGGCCGAGCGTTTCTTTGGCCGCCGCGCAGACCGCGCCGCACGCCAGCCCATAGCGCCCCGCGTTGAACGCGGGACCGGCGACGAGCAGGTCGGCCTGCGCTTCCTTTATCGCCGCCAGCGCGGCCTCGATCACATCGTCGCGCCGTTCGTGGAAGGTGTTATCGCCGCAGACCAGCGTGCAGACAATCGTCGCACGCTCGCCTAGCGCCATCTGCAAGGCGCGCCCCGGCCCGACCGCGCCGCTCCTGACCTCAAACGGCGCGCCGGCCTTGTCCTCGCCGCCGATGCCGGCGAAGAACTGGTTGATGTAGTGGACGACCTTGATCACTAGAACTGCCTCCCGGCCAAGACGTTCGCGCCCAATTGGTTGATCGCGCAGTACAGGTAATACATGCCGATCTCAAGCGGCCCTATCGCGGGCGTGCGTCCTGAGCCTGTCGAAGGGTCGAGCAGAAAATCGCCGCCGATCACCCGCTCCACGCGCGGCAGAGCCACGCGCTCCGAATCCGAGCCGACGCTGACCACCGCGTCGGCTTCCGGCACGCTGTAGAACAGCGGGAAGTCGCGCCCGTCGGCGCCGGCGCTCTCGTAGGAGAGCAGCGTCGTCTTGATGCCGGCCTGCTCCATGAACTTGCAGGCAAGCATCATGTCAATCGCCGAGTTGCCGCCCCCCTCCGCCGTGAGGATCACGCCATCCGCTTCGAGCAATCCCGCCAGTTTCGCCGCCCAGTACGACGAGCGTTCCTTCTCCATCTGCGTGTAGTTGTGGCCGCGGTTGAGGATCACCCCCACGAAGTTCAGGTCTTGGCCGTGCCGCGCTTGCAGTTCCCAGATGATCGGGTTGTTCTGGTGCAGGTAGGTCGGGTTCTTGAAGCAGGAATAGACATGCACCCCGCTGACGAGGGCGCCATCCATCACCTCGCCCGGATGTATCAGCGTCGGCACCAAGTTCTCGATGGTGCGCCCGTAGAGATAGGTGTCGGCCATGGGGCCTTGTCCCTGCGCCTGATAGAAGTAGGCGACGTTGGGCAGGGACGGCTCGCGCGCCGAGAAGTCAAAGACGGTCGTCTCATCCGGCTCGCGCCCGAGCGCCAGCCGCGCCAGCCGGTCGGCCACGAGCAAGCCCGCGCGGCGCACCGCGTCATCGTAGTCGTGGTTATCCGTGATGTGCACGGTGCCGGGCTGTGGCGCCAGCGACAGCACCAGATTGATGATCCGTGAGAACGGGCTGTAGAGCGCGGCGGGGCCGGACATATCCACAATCGCCTCGCGCGCGGCCAGCAAGCCGGAGAACGGCTGGGGGTAGCGGCTGGCCGTCATGACGCTCAAGCCCGCCAGCCGCGCCGTCACGCCGCGCCCGACCGTCTCCGTCCCGCCGAGGAAGCCGGGGAAGGCACAGCCGGGGCCAGCGGCCTTGACGCGCGGCTCAATCGCGTCGAGGCAGTGGACGATGCGCGCGCTCTCGCCGGGGCGGGCAATCTCGACCTCTGCCGAAGCGATGCGCGGGTCCGCCAGCACCAGCGCCTCAATCTCCGCGCGGGCGACGGTCAGGCGGTGGCCGTCGAGCGCCGTCTGGCCGCCGAAGGCCGCGTCGGTGACTCGGGTGGTTTGCAGTTCAAGATGGAAGGGGCGTTTCATGTCATTGCGTTGCGCGTTCCGCGTTGATGCGTTTTGCAGGCCTCGCGAATTGCGTTAACGCGGAACGCGCTCACGCGCAACGCGATTTCACCCGGCTGATCACGCCATCGTCACAATCACCCGGTACGTGTCGGGTCGCACGGCCATCTCAAACGCGTCCTTGATGTTGTCCATCGGCACCGTCTGATGAATCAGCGGGCGGACGTTGATCAGCCGCTTGGACAGCAGAGAAGAAGCCGTCTCAAAGCCCGACACCGACGGGTGGCGCGCGCCGGTCAACGTGACCTGCCTGCGATGGATGAAGTTCGGGTCAATCGCCAGATCGGTCGCCGGGTGGGCCGAGGCGAAGAACATCACCGTGCCGAAATCGGCGACCATCTTCAGCGCGTCGAGGTTGGCGGTGTGGTTGCCGATGGCGACGATCACCACATCCGCGCCTTTGCCGTCGGTCAGTTCGCGCACCCGCGTGGGCGCGTCTGTGTTGCGGGGGTTGACCGTCGCGTCTGCGCCCAGTTCGGTAGCGTAGTCGCAACGGTTCTGGTCCACGTCGCTGACGATCAGGCGCGCGCCGCGGCGTTTGTTGACCAGCATGTTCAACATGCCCATCGGCCCTGCGCCAATCACCACCACATCGTCGCCCAGCGTCACATCAAACTTGTCGGCGGCGTGGATGGCGCAGGCCAGCGGCTCGGTGAAACAGCCTTCCTCAAACGGCAGGGTGGGCGCCAGTTTGTAGGCGCGCCCGACCGGAATGGCTTTGTACTCGGCCAGCCCCATCGGCCCCCAGAAGCCGGCGTAGTCCATCTGAAAGCGGTCGAGGTTGTGCTTGCCGAACGGCTGTGGCCCGACAGACACGCGACTGCCCACCTTGAGATCGGTCTTCGTGTTCTCGCCAATGGCCTCAATCACGCCCGCGAACTCGTGCCCTCCGGCGAACGGGCGCTTGGTCTCATGGTCAACGCCCGTATAGGTGCGCTGTTCCCACGTGCAGAGGCCGCACGCCTGAATCTTGACCAACACCTCGCCCGGCCCCGCCTTCGGTTTGGGCACCTCGCGCAGTTCAACCTGACGAATATCGGTGATGACGGCGACCCGCATGGTTTCGTTGCTCATCGTTTACCCCATCTCCTTCAGCGCCTCGTCCACGCTGGCGTTCTCGTGCATCAAGGCCGCCAGCGCGGCGACGATACGGCCCGGTTGCGGGTGGCTCCAGATGTTGCGCCCCATCGCCACGCCCGACGCGCCGCCATCCAGCACGGCCTTCACGGTCTGCAAGAGGTCGCGGTCACTGCCCGCCTTCTCGCCGCCGAGGATCACCACCGGCACCGGGCAGTTGTCGGCCACCAGCTTGAAGTCCGCCGGATTGGCCGTGGCGAACGTCTTGATAAAATCCGCGCCGGCCTCCGCGCCCACGCGCGCGCCTGCGGCCAGCGCCTCCGGCGAGCGCATCTCCGCGCCGCCCGCCCATCCGCCGGGAATCGTCTCCGCGAACAGCGGCATGCCCCAGGCCGCGCACTCCGCGCCCAGCCACGTCAGGTTGAGCATGGACGGCTCCGGGTTGTGCTGGAACGGGAAGGCCAGCACCTTCACGGCGTCTGCGCCCATCCGCAGTGCGCTGTCCACCGCCAGATCAATGGCCGGGCGCTCGTGCGATGAGATGGTCAAGATCAGGCCCGCGCCGCCCAGCGCATCCATGCACGCGCGCGCGGTGCCGGCGGTCGTCATGATCGCGTCGGCCCCGTTCATCACGCACTGGCGCACCGTTTCCTGCGGGCAGATCAAGCCCGGCAGGGGCTTGTTCGAGAACCCGACGTGATCCATCGCCACGATCAGACTGCGGCCATCCGGCTTGAAGATACGATTCATTCGGCGTTTCGCAAACACGTTCTCTCCTTATGGCGTATGCCCCCGCAGGGGGTGAGCGCGTTGCGCGTGAGCGCGTTCCGCGTTAATGCCATTCGCGAAGTCTGCAAAACACATTCACCCCCGAACTGCGAGGGCATACGCGGAACGCGCAACGCGCTCACCCCCTGCGGGGGCATACGATCTAGCCGAGAAGTGCGACAACAGTACAATGGGCGCGGTGAGACCCCCCGACAACAGCGCGCTCACGACCGCGACCACGATGAACGCACCGATGAGGGACGGCGTGCCTTCGGCGCTAAAGACGCCAAAAGCGCTCTGCGCCTTCACCGCATAGCGCGAGACGGCCTCCAGCAAGGCCGACGCCAGCGTGATGCCGAACAGATAGGTAATCACCGTCACGGCAGAGACACCCCGCCGGAACAGCCAGACGATGCCCAGGATCGTCAACAGCGGCAACAGCGAGGGATAGAGCGCGTCAAACAAGACTTTCTGCAATGCAAACGTCTGTTTGACCGCCGTCGCGCCCGTGCCGGTGACGACCGTCCAGGTGATGCCGGTCTGCACCGTCACCAACTGCGCGCCCAGCGCGCTCAACACCGCCACGCCCAGCACCGCCGCTCCGGTGCGCACATCGTCGAGCAGGCCGCTCTGCAGAAGGCGCGTCACCAGCGCCTGCCCCTGCACGTAGCCCTGATAATAGAGCCACCAGCCGAAGCCCCACGTGTAGAAGCCGACGGCGATCAGATAGATCAGCGGCCCCAGAATGCCCGAAGCCGCGCCGTTGGCGGTCAGCGCGATGCCGATGCCGATAGACTGCCAGACCGGGAACCAGACGCCCTGCTTGAGCGTGTCGCCCAGACCGGCGAAAGGCCCCATCAAGCCCATCTTGACGTTGTTGATGGTCGCGTCGTCAATGTCCGTGTTGCCCATCGCGCGCTGTTCTTCCAGCGCGATGACCATGCCGTGAATGACGCCGCCAGTATCCGGCTCGGTGTTGAAAAAGATCAGATGGCGTTTGAGCGCGGCCTTGATGTCGTCCGGGTTCTTGTAGAGTTTAGCAATGATGGGCGCCATCGCGTGCGCGAAGCCGGTCGCCTGATAGCGCTCCCAGTTATAGTTCGCGTGCGCGAAAAACAGCCAGCGCCACCACGACGCGAAGATATCGCGGCGGGTCAGCATTCCCTTAGGCTCAGACATTTTGCCTCCTTCGGAAGAGCGTGACGTGCATGACGGCGAGGCCTGCCGCGATCACGGCCAGCGCGATAATGTTAGCCTTCGTGAGCGCCGCGACGGTGAAGAAGATCAGCATATAGGGAATCATCGCCGGGGTCAGAATCAGGTTGAGGTTGAGGCCGATGCCGACGGCCACCAGCACCGAGCCGGCGATGATAAACCAGTCGCGCAGCCAGCGCCAGTCCGCCGAGCCGCCGCGGAACGGGTCAATTGCGGTGAACAACGCATCCAGCGCGGCAGAGCCGGCCAGCGCGAGGACGACCACCGGGATGAAGGTCGTCAGGAACACGTAAATCTGCCCCGGGACGACGTTATTAAAGACCACGCCCTTGATGTTGCCCTTCTCCGCCTCGGCGTCGGCGCGGTGGACAAAGGCTACGTCCACGCTCATGCGGCTGAAGAAACCAAACAGGCCGATGACGCCGATGGGGGCGGCGATGGCAATGGCTTCTTTCTCGCTCAACCCCGCCGACATGGCCAGCGCCGTGCCCAACCAGCCGGCCAGCGCCGGGTCAGCCGGAGAAGAGCCGCCGGCCGAGATGACGCCGAGAAAGACCAGATTGATGCTGGCGCCGAGCAGGATGCCCCGGCCCATATCGCCCATGATGATGCCGACGATGGTTCCGGCGATAATCGGCCAGCGCATGATGTTAAAGCCCATGTTGGCGTTGAAGGCGCTGCTCGTGAACCAGTAGCCGAGCGCCACCAGCACGGCCTGAATCAGGCCCAACTGCGCTTTGGCGGCCTGCGGCGCGGGCGCTGTGGACGGAGCCGCGAGCGCCGTCAGTTGTTGCACCAGGAACAGCGCCGTGACAATCGCAACACCGGTTGCGATTCTTCGTTTCATGATTGTATCCTCCTTACTTCGCTTGCAAAGCGTGCATGGTTTACGCGCAAATACATTGATTGCTCAGTGCGGAGTCGCGCCGCCGCAGGATGAGCGGCGGTCTGTTGGCTCACCTCCTTTCGATGCTGGCTAGGTCTATTGCCCGGTCGCCCGGGACCATCTTCAGTTCGACTTTCACCCCCTTTGCCTGAATTTGCCGGAGCGCGCTTAACTCCTCGTCGCTGGCGGATACCCACTTGTGTAGGGGTTTGCGGCCGGGGCCGGCGCCCATGCCGCCGAGAATGAGAGAGTCAATCGGCACGCCGCCCGTGACGAGGCGCAGCATCGGTTCGGGCGTGCGGGTCAACAGCAAGACCCGCCGCGGGTCGTTGGCTTTCTCCTGAAAGTCTTTGATCGTTTCTTCTTCCGATAGAATACGCAACGGGATGTCGGGCGGCGCGGTCATCGTCAGCACCTGCTGGAGGAATGTGTTCTTGCGCGTGTTGTCGTCGCAGACGAGAATCTCGTCACAGCGGCCAATCGCCCGTATCCACGCCGTCACCACCTGCCCATGAATCAACCGGTC
>JACQEC010000251.1 GCA_016200765.1 Chloroflexota bacterium
TGGCCGTCTCCGGCAGGAGGCGCACCTCGATGCCGCGCGCGCCGCCGCCGCGAGCAACAATGGAAGGGTGCAGGGCATCAGCCTGCCGGAGCAAGTCTGCTTCGTGCTTCAGGATGTTGTCCCGCGCCGCATCCAGATCGGGCACATCCAACACCTGTATCTGGGCGATCATCACCGGCTCAGTTGCCCAGGCCGTGAAGCCGCCACCGGCGCGGGCCAGCTTCGCGGCAAAGGAGCAGGCCGCCACCACCGACGGCTCCTCAATCACCATCGGGATTAAATAGTCTTTACCGTTTATTAGAAAGTTCGTTGCAACGCCCAGCGGGAGGCTGTACAAGCCGATGACATTCTCAATCAGCCGATCGGCGGTGCTGAGCGAAAGGCCGCCATCCTGAATGGCGTGATAATCCGTCTGGTCAAGTTCTGCCCAGTCGGCGACAAGGCGCGCCCGCTCGCCGAGCGACTTCTTATAGAAACCTTCTAGTCGGGATGATTTGGAGGTCATAATCTGGCAGACAAGGCAACGCCCCCGCTTGGCAGGGGCGTTATGCTATGAATCGTACCACAGCAGCCCTATCAAAAACTACCAGACTGGCTGTCAGAGGCTATCGCGGGAGGGGAAAGACAAATAAGGTGACGAGTAAGGAGTAAGGAATAGGGAGTAGGAAGTATGGAGTAAGGAGTAAGGGACAACAACGACGGCAACCGGAGGCCGAGAAACACCCCTATTCTCTACTCCCTACTTCCTACTCCTTACTCCCTAATGGCTATCGGGGATTTCGTGATCATCGAAGTCTTGCCCGACGATAATGCGTATATCGAGGTCGCTCTTGGGATTCGGGCTTTTGCGCACCCGGTCGAGCGGAACATGAAAGATGCCGGCGAGTAGATTCAGCGCGTAGGGGCGGCTGTTTGACTCGACGATCACAGTCTGCGGGTAATCGCGGCGCTCGGCGTTGTCCACCAGCACCACCGTGAACCCTTGCGACTTCAACCACTCCGATACGCGCCCAGCCAGCCCGTCAGCCGCCGTGCCGTTGGAGATTTCGATCTTGGCGCCCTCGGCGGCCAGCTTGCGAATCTGCTCCGGCGGCTGCACTGGCACGGCAACCGGCTCCGGCGTCGTGAAAAATTCGGCAACCAGCTTCCGTATCTTCTCGCGGTCCGGCCAGAGCACCTGCGCGCCGCCGGGCGTGACCATGCCAAGCGCCATGCTCTCGTCAATCACGGCAGATTGGATGTTCTCCGCTTTGACATCCTTGGCAATCTGCGCGAGGTTCAAGATGTCTTCCAGCCGCAGGTCGGTGCGCACCATGTCCTCTTTAAGCGCCCAGAGCGCGGGAATCTTCGGAAGGATGTCAAGGCTTAGTGCGCGGTCTTTGATCGCCTTCAGCACGTCCTGCTGGCGCTTCATGCGCGAGAAATCCGAGTCGCTGTGGCGGGTGCGCGCGTAGTCGAGCGCGGTCTCGCCGCTCATCAACTGCCTGCCCTTGACGATGTGCAGAAGCCTGAAGCCATAGTCGTCGTCGGGGAAGGCCGGGTCATAAATCTCTTTGGGCACGTCAATCCAGACACCGCCCAGCGTGTCAACCATCTTGCGGAAGCCGACGAAGTTGATGGTGATATAGTAATGGATTGGGATGCCAAAGTTGTACTGGACGGTCTTCTTCGCCAGCGCCGCGCCGCCCCCCGGATAGTTGCGGTACTCGCCGGTGAAATAAGCGGTGTTGATGCGATTTTCACCGTAGCCCGGAATAGGCACCCACAGGTCGCGCGGGATGGAGAGCATGGCGACCGACTTGCTGGTCGGATCCAGCGAGACGACGATCATCGTGTCCGAGCGCGTCGCGCCGGTTTCGCCGGGCCGCAGGTCAACGCCCATCAACAGGAAGTTGATGCGCTCTTTGCGCTCCAGCCGCACCTGTGGCGGTTGGACGGCGGCCGGGTTCGAGGCCGCAGGGTCGGATGGCGCCGGGTTTTGGCCGCTGGTGCCGGCGATGGGTGGGATGGCAGGTAGATCAGGCACGCTCGGCGCGGGGATCAGGGACGTATAGGCCACCCACGTCCGTACCGTGTCGTAGAAGTAGTAGCCGGAGAGCAAGCCGCCCGACAGAAAAGTGACAAAGACGACCGCGCCGATAGCCTGCCAGAGCCAGGCCGCAGCTTTGCGCTCCGGCGCTCCGGCGGGAGCCGGGGCGGGAAAAACGTCCGTTCGCATAA
>JACQEC010000269.1 GCA_016200765.1 Chloroflexota bacterium
CCCGTAAGAGCGACATCGCCGATTCCGACAATGACACGTTCGCAAGTCCATCTGCACGACTCCTTGACTCAGAATCCGTCAAGGAATCTTGCATCGAATTTTGCTTAAATGCCCTGTGCCTCATTAAAGGGACACTACCGTATCTTCTGGCTGATGTATAACCCAGTCGAAGGGCGATTCACGATTACAGACCATGCTCAAAATCCCTACGCGAGAGTCCTTGGAAAGCCGCCGCGCGCGCCTGCTGAAGGAAGTGGCCGACAAGCGGGTCAAGGTCGCGGACGCGGTCCGCAACATCCGCCGCGCCTTTGGCCTGGTCGGGCAGGCGCACCCGCCTTCGGCGCTAGTGATGGCCGCCTGCACGCTGGTCGGCGCGCTGTTGCCGGCCAGCCAGGCGTGGGTTGGCAAGCTCATCGTGGACGCGGTTGTGCAAGCCATCAGCACCCACAGCGGCGCGGAGACGGGTATGCAGTCTGTCCTGCCGTTGCTCGTGGTCGAGTTTGTGCTGTTGATGCTGCAAGCCGGAAACGGACAGGCGCGTACGCTGGCCGAGCATGTGCTTCACGCGCGCCTGAACATGTCGCTCAACACGCGCATCATCCGCAAGGCGCTTGCCCTCGACCTGACGTACTTCGAGAATGCCGAATATTACGATAAGCTGCAAAATGCCCGCCGCGAAGCCGACTGGCGCGGCCTGCAAATTGTCAACGGCAGCTTCTATTTGGCTCAGAACACGTTGATGCTGTTATCGTTCGGCGTGCTGTTGGTGCGCTTCAGCCCGTGGCTGGCCGTTATCCTGTTCGCGGCTACGATTCCGGCATTTATCGTGCAGAACCAGTATGCCGAACTGAACTTCCGCGTGCTCTCCTGGCGCGCGCCCGAAGCGCGCAAGCTGAACTACCTCGAATATCTGCTCACCGACTACGACGCGGCCAAAGAGGTCAAGCTGTTCGGATTGGGCGAGCCGCTGTTGGGGCGCTATACGAATCTATTCTGGAAGTTCATGATGCAGGATCAATCTATCGCCCAGCGGCGCAGTCTCGCCTCGTTTGGGTGGGGCCTGCTGGCGACCCTCTCGTATTATGGCTCGTACGCCTGGATTGCACTGCGCGCGACCGCCGGCGGCATCACGCTTGGCGATATGACGCTCTACCTTGGCCTGTTCCGCAGCAGCCAGTCGGCCTTTGAAGCGATCTTTCACGGCTTGAGCGAGCTCTACGAGAACGGCCTGTTCATGAGCAATCTGTTCAGCTTTCTGGCGCTGGAGCCGCAGATGGTTATAGCGGCCCAGCCACGGCCTGCGCCCAGGGCCATCCGGCAAGGTATCGAGTTCCGGCATGTCTCGTTCCGCTACAGCGGCGCGGCTCGCAACGGCTCCGGCGACTACGCCCTGCATGACGTGAGCCTCACCATCCGACCGGGCGAGAAGGTGGCTCTCGTCGGGCCGAACGGCGCGGGCAAGACCACGCTGATCAAACTGCTGACGCGGCTCTACGACCCGACTGAAGGGCAGATTTTACTGGACGGGGTTGACCTGCGCGAGTATGACCTGGGCGAACTGCGCCAACGTATCGGCGTCATCTTTCAGGATTTTGTGCGCTACCACCTGCCCGCGTCAGAGAACGTGGGCTTCGGCCAGATCGAGGCGCTCGACGACCGCCCGCGCATTGTAGGCGCGGCGCAGAAGAGCGGCGCGCACTCAGTCATTGACGCCCTGCCGGAGCAGTACGAAACGATGCTGGGGCGTTGGTTCAGCAAGGGGCGCGACCTGTCCGGCGGGGAATGGCAGAAGATCGCACTGGCGCGCGCCTTCATGCGCGACTGCGAGGTGCTGGTGCTGGATGAGCCGACGGCCGCGCTGGACGCGGAGAACGAGTTGAAGGTCTTCCAACAGTTCCGCGAACTGACGATCGGCAAGACGGCCGTGCTCATCAGTCATCGCTTCAGCACCGTGCGCATGGCCGACCGAATCTTCGTCATTGACCACGGCGCGCTGACGGAGCAAGGCACGCACGAAGAACTCCTCGCGCTCGGCGGGACCTATGCGCGGCTGTTCACCTTGCAGGCGGAGTCGTACCGATAGCCGCGCACCGGCGGATAGCCCGACAAAACCACTCATCTATTCAGGCTTAAAGGCTTATGACTAAGCAGCCCCTCGACGATATTCGCGTACTAGACCTGTCCCGCGTGCTGGCCGGGCCCTACTGCACGATGATGCTCGCCGACCTCGGCGCAGAGGTGATCAAGGTGGAACAGCCGGGGCGCGGCGATGAGTCGCGCCAGTGGGGGCCGCCCTTTGTTGGCGGAGAGAGCGCGTACTTCCTCGGCATCAACCGCAACAAGCAAGACATTACGCTCAATCTTCAGCATGAGCGCGGCCGCCAGTTGGTGCGTGAGTTGGTACCACACGCCGACGTGCTGGTGGAGAATTTCAAGCTCGGCTCGATGGAAGAATGGGGCCTCGGCTACGAATCGCTCAAAGCGCTGAACCCTCGCCTTGTCTATTGCAACATTAGCGGCTATGGCAACGATGGCCCCAAGGCGGGACTGCCGGGTTACGATTTTATTCTCGAAGCGGAGGCCGGCTTCATGTCGCTCAATGGGCCGGTTGAAGGGCCGCCGATGCGCGCACCTCTTGCGATCATTGACCTGACGACGGGCATGTTCGCCGCCACGGCGATCATCGCGGCTTTGCGCGTGCGCGACAGCACCGGCATCGGCCAGCGTGTTGACCTATCTTTGCTGGAGTCACAGGTTGCATGGCTCGCGACGGTTGCCAGCAATTACTGGGTTGGCGGCAAGCCGCCTCGGCGCTTTGGCAATGGGCACGGTACGGTCGTGCCCTATGAGGTGTTTAAAGCCAAGGACGACTTTCTCGCGCTAGGTGTTGGCAACGACAGCCAGTTCCGCCGTGTCTGCCAGGCGCTGAACCGACCCGAAATGGCGGACGATGCGCGCTTCGCGAGCAACCCGAAGCGCGTCGAAAACCGCCCCCAGCTGATTGAGATGATGCAGGCGGAGTTTGAAACAGCGGACGCGGACGAGTGGGTCAGCCGCTTGCGCCCGCTGGGCGTGCCGATCGGGCGCATCAACAGCGTTGACCGCGTGCTGAACGACCCGCAGGTGCTGCACCGCCAGATGGTCGTCGAGGTGGAGCACCCGACCGCCGGCCCGGTCAGGGTGGTTGGTGTGCCGTACAAGTTTAGCGAGACGCCCGCCTTGATCAAGAGCGCGCCACCGACACTCGGCCAGCATACCGGCGCTGTCCTACAGCGCCTGCTGGGGTACTCGGCAGAGGACATCGAGCGACTGCGCGCGGCGGACGTGATCTAGGGCGGCGCTCGCGCCGGACGAAAACAAAGCCCCGGCGAACCGGGGCTTTTTGCTGGGTGCAATTTTCAGGGCCTCACGAAGGACTCTGGTACTGAGGGCCTCACGAGGGCCGTCTTACACCATCTTGGACACATCTACGGCTTGCAAGCCTTTTGGGCCCTGCACGACATTGAACTCCACCTTGTCACCTTCGTCGAGGTTGCGATACCCTTCGCCACGGATATTCGTATAATGGACGAAGACATCCTCACCGCTATCGGGTGTGATGAAGCCAAAGCCTTTGACACGGTTGAACCATTTCACTGTACCCGCCACACGTTCTGCCACGCTGGATGATTTACCTCCTTTCGCGGAAAAGTCCGTAGCCGTCGAACGATCAGGAAGGGTGCGCGCTTGGAGCCAGAGGTGATCAACTGAGGATGACAACGAGGCCGGAAACTCTCGACTTCCATGCGATCCGACACCTACGGTCTGTTTGAGTATAGACAAGCCATTGGAACGTTGTCAAATGTCGCTGTGGCTGTCTTTCAGAAACGAACGATCTGTACCCACTGCAGGACAGGCGCGGGCAACAGGCCGAGCGCCAGTGTGCCAATGGCGGCGACAACAATCGCCACCGTCAGGGGACGGGCGACCGGTGACAGGCTGAAGGAGGCGTCTGCCGGGCGTGTGTACATGAGCGAGATCACGCGCAGGTAGTAGGCGAGTGAGACAACGCTGTTCAGCACACCAATCACGGCCAGCGGGATAAGGTTTTGCTGGATAGCCGCTGAGAAGATCAGCCATTTGCCCATCAGCCCTGCCGTGGGCGGGATGCCCGCCAGCGACAGCAAGAACAGGGTCATCACGGCGGCGAGCCGGGGATGGCGCATACTCAACCCGGCGAAGTCCGAGAGGTCCAACCGCTCCTCGCCAGTGCGCCCCAACGCAATCACCACCGACCATGCGCCGAGGTTCATGAACGTGTAGGCGAGCAGGTAAAAGAGTGCGGCCTCTAGGCCCTGCGCTGTGCCGGTGACGAGCGCAATCAAGATATACCCGGCGTGTGCAATGCCGGAGTAGGCCAACAGCCGCTTGATATTGTTTTGCAGGAGCGCGGCGATATTGCCTACGGTCATTGTCAAGATAGCCAGCGCGGCCAGCGCGTTGCCCCAGTCGAGCCGCAGGGCGGGGGAGGGGAACGCGACAAACAACACGCGCGCCAAGGCCGCGAAGCCCGCCACCTTGGCGGCACTGCTCATGAACGCGGTAACGGAGGTCGGCGCGCCTTCATAGACATCCGGCGCCCAGGCATGGAATGGCGCGGCGGCGATCTTGAAGCCGAAGCCGATCAACAGCAGGGCCAGCCCGATCAGTGGCAGGGCGTTACCGGCGATGGGCGTCTTGTCAAAGAAGGCGGCGATCATCGTCAGGTTGGTTGTGCCCGTCGTGCCAAACGTCAGCGCGATACCATAAAGCAGGAACGCGGAGGCGAAGCCGCCAAGCAGGAGATACTTCATGCCCGCCTCGCCGCTGGCGGCGCGCTCGCGCGCAAAGGCGGCCAGCACATAGAGCGAGAGCGAGAGCAGTTCGTAGCCGAGGAAGATTGTGATCAGGTCGTTGCTGGTCGCCATGACCATGCCGCCAGCCGTGACGAACAGCATCAGCACGTAATACTCGCCGCGGTTGAGGTTGTGTTGTTGGACATACGGAATCGAGAACAGAACCGACAACGCGGCGATGCCGAGCAGCAGCCACTCGAAGGCAAGGCCGAAGCCGTCTAACACGGCCATGCCTTCCAGCGTCGTCCCGCTTCGGCCAATCTGCAGGCTTGTTGCGGCGGCCGCGGCGGCGACGCCGGCCAGAGAGACATACGCGTTCAAGCCGCGCCGCTCCGCGCTTAGAAACAGGTCGAGGAGCAAGACAAACAGAGCGGCGCACGACAAAATGAGGATTGGCAGAATGACGGTGAAGTCAATTGATGGTATGGGCATGGGCACAGGTATCCTGGGGCTGCAACTTTCTCACGGCGTGTTTCAATTATATCGTGAGATGACCTACATGCCAATCGCGCGAAACGGATGGGGTATCACGCAGAATCGTCGGAGAGGTGAGGGGGTACGGGTAGGGACAGACCCGAAGGGTTTTCAAAACCCTTCGGGTCTAACGGGGCAGGCTCTAGACGTGGCCGCTGCTTCGCCTCACCCCCGACCCCTCTCCCAAAGTATGGGCGATCGGAACTTCTCGCCGCGAAAGCGGGGGAGAAACAGCGCGCCACGACGGCGACCCGGGGGTTTCGGCGATGAAAAAAAGCCCTGCGCTTTTGACCCTCAAATTATCCCATGCTATAATGTGCCGTGTTTCACAATCTCCTCAATATGACTCTAATCACTTCCTAAATTTCGTGGTCCGGCATCGGGTGTAAACGGCTCCGGGAG
>JACQEC010000252.1 GCA_016200765.1 Chloroflexota bacterium
CCCCGTGTTCAGCGTGCAGTACCACCCCGAATCGTCGCCCGGCCCCCACGACTCGGATGATTGGTTCGGGGCGTTTGTTGGTTTATTGATGGGCTCGTTGGACAACAGCGAATCCTCATAGAAGAGAGGAGACGATGAACACAACCGTTGCCATTGAGATTCCGCGAGAGGTACTGCATGTGACGCGCATGACCGCTGCGGATCTGAAAACCGAACTGGCCGTGCATTTATTCGAGCAAGGCAAGCTGTCGTTTGGCAAAGCGCGCGAGCTGGCTGATATGACGGTCTGGGATTTCCAGCAGTTGCTCGGCAGTCGTGGCATTAGTATGCACTACGACCTCGCAGAGTATGAAGAAGACCTGGAGACGCTCAAAATCCTGAGACCATTATGACCGTCGTCAGCAATACATCGCCCATCATTAATCTAGCGCGCATCAGTCAACTGGATTTGTTGCGCCGCATCTATAGTGAATTGCTGATTCCCGAAGCCGTCTGGCAAGAGATTGTCGTGCATGGCGCAGGGCAACCGGGCGCCGATGAAACACGACAAGCAACGTGGATTCACATGCGCGCTGTGTCTAATCGCGCCCTTGTTCAATCGCTGCGCCAAGAACTGGATGCCGGTGAGGCTGAGGCCATCGCATTGGCGCTGGAGGTCGGTGCGGAGGCGCTCGTGATGGACGAGCGATTGGGGCGCGAGACGGCGCGGCATTTGGGCCTGCGCTGTGTGGGCTTGGTCGGGGTTCTGGTTGCGGCAAAACATCAGGGGCGCATCACCGCGATCAAACCACCGCTGGATTTATTGCGCTCGACAGCAAACTTTCGCGTGTTTGATGCGCTCTACGAGCGCGTACTGCGCGATGAAGGTGAGCTGTTATGACGCAGACGAAAGGCGTGAGATTGCCCCTGACCTCGGCCCGCACGACTCGGATGATTAGTTTTTCTCGTCCTTGGGGGGCTTGCTCAACGGGTCGGTATATTTCCTGAACAGATCGTCCAGCGCCTCGCGCAGCAACGTCGCTTCGTTGCGCTTGACCCTTTTGGCGAGTTGAGCCAACCGCTCCAGCTGGGTAGCCGTGTAGTAGCTCGTTTTCGTGATCATCCGGCTGTCGGCCAGTGGAATTGAAACCTTGTTGCGGCCGGTTGCCTTGGCGAGGTAAAGCGCCTGATCGGTCTCGCGCATCAACTCGACGTCGTTCTTGCCGTGCGCTGGGAAGGCGGCCAAACCAATCGAGCAGGTGAGCTTGACCTCCGCCGACCGCTTCAACTTCAAAGCCGCCACCTGCCGCCGGATGTCTTCCGACAGCGTAAAAGCGTCGTCCAGGCGGACGTCGGGCAGCGCCGCCGCTAGCTCGTCGCCGCCATAGCGCGAGATGATCGCCGTTTTGGGCAGGTTCGCGGTCACAATGCGAGACACCTGGGTCAGCACCTGATCGCCGACCGCATGGCCATAAGACTCGTTGATGCCAAGAAAGTTATCAATGTCTATGAGCATGAGGCTGAGCGGGTCGCCGCTCGTCTGGGCCTGCGGCAGGAGCTGCTCGCGCAGGAGATGGCGAAAGTAGGCGGCGGATAACAGGCCGGTCAATTCGTCCGTGGTGGGCAGCGCAAACGTCTTCGGGTAACTCATCGGCACGCTCCTGATGGGGTGAATGGGAGATGGTCTTGTATGGACATGAACATACATATATATAATATCATACATATGTATATTTGTCAAGCGACGCGCGATCATGCCCAAGCGCGCTGACCTCCACACCATCCTGATCATCGGCTCCGGCCCGATCGTCATCGGCCAGGCCGCGGAGTTCGACTACTCCGGCACGCAGGCGTGCAAAGCCCTGCGCGCCGAGGGCTACCGCATCGTGCTGGTCAACTCCAACCCCGCCACCATCATGACCGACCCGCAGATGGCCGACGCCACCTACATCGAGCCGCTCACGCCGGATGCGCTGGCCGCGATCATCGCGCAGGAGCGCCCCGACGCGCTCTTGCCCACCGTCGGCGGGCAGACCGGCCTGAATCTGGCGATGCGGCTGGCCGAAGCGGGTGTGCTCGATCAGTACAGCGTGGAGTTGATCGGCGCGCGCCTGCCGGCCATTCAGGCCGCCGAAGACCGCCGCCTCTTCCAGCAGACGATGCAGGCCGGCGGCCTGCCCACGCCGCGCAGTGGCATCGTCCATTCAGTGGCCGAAGCACAGGCGTTGGTCGAGACGCTTGGCTTCCCCGTGCTGATCCGCCCCTCGTTCACGCTGGGCGGCAGCGGCGGCGGCATCGCCTACAACGCCGGGCAACTGCCGCTGGCCGTCGAGCGCGGGCTCAAGGAAAGCCCCATCGGCACGGTGCTCGTCGAAGAATCGGTGCTGGGCTGGAAGGAATTTGAGTTGGAGGTCATGCGCGACCGCGCCGACAACTTCGTGGTCATCTGCTCCATCGAAAACGTAGACCCGATGGGCGTCCACACCGGCGACTCGATCACCGTCGCGCCCATCCAGACGCTGACCGACAAGGAATACCAGCGCCTGCGCGACATGGCCCGGCGGGTGATGAACGCGGTGGGCGTCGAGACGGGCGGCAGCAACGTGCAGTTCGCGGTCAACCCGCGCGATGGGCGCGTGGTCGTGATTGAGATGAACCCGCGCGTCTCGCGCTCGTCGGCGCTCGCCAGCAAAGCCACCGGCTTCCCGATTGCGAAAATCGCCGCGCTCCTTGCCGTGGGCTACACGCTTGACGAGATTGCCAACGACATCACCCGCCAGACCCGCGCCGCCTTCGAGCCTTCGCTAGACTATGTCGTGGTCAAAATCCCGCGCTGGGCCTTCGAGAAGTTTCCCGACGCCGACCCAACCCTCGGCCCGCAGATGAAGAGCGTGGGCGAGGTCATGGCGCTGGGGCGCACGTTCAAAGAAGCCCTGCAAAAGGCCATGCGCTCCCTCGAAATTCGCGCTTCCACTCCCCTCTCCCAGCTTGGGAGAGGGGCCGGGGGTGAGGCCACCCACGACCGCCTGTTCAGAATATTTGATGACCTGCGGACAGGCGCGCCGGTCGGCGACATCGCGCGCGCCACCCAGATAGACCCGTGGTTTATCGCGCAGATGCAGGCCATCACAGACTTCGAGCGAGAATTGTCGGCCAGCCATCCTGCCGTCCCTCCCGCGCTCCTGCGCGAGGCCAAGCGGTTCGGCTTTTCCGACGCGCAGATTGCCGCGCTGACGCGAACTGACGAGCAGACTGTGCGCGCCCAGCGCATCGGCGCTGGCATCGTGCCCGCTTTCCTGCGCGTGGACACCTGCGCCGCCGAGTTCGAGGCGCACACGCCCTACCTCTACTCGTCCTATGAAACCGCCGACGAATCACGCCCGACAGATCGCCGCAAGATCGTGATTCTCGGCAGTGGCCCGAACCGCATCGGTCAAGGCGTCGAGTTTGACTACTGCTGTGTGCAGGCGTCGTATGCCCTACGTGAGGCCGGCTTCGAGACGATCATGATCAATTGCAATCCGGAGACCGTCTCCACCGACTACGATGCGTCGGATCGCCTCTACTTTGAGCCGCTCACCTTCGAGCACGTCATGGACATCTGCGAGCGCGAGCGGCCGCTGGGGGTGATCGTGCAGTTCGGCGGGCAGACGCCGCTCAACCTGACCGCGCCGCTGGCGCGCGCAGGCGTGCCCATCCTCGGCACCGCGCCCGATGCCATTGACCTCGCCGAAGACCGCGAGCGGTTCAGCGCGCTACTTACCCAACTGGACATTCCACAGCCGGAGCACGGCTATGCTCGCACACTGGCCGAAGCGCGCGCCGTTGCAGGACGGATTGGTTACCCGCTGTTAGTGCGCCCCTCGTATGTGCTGGGCGGGCGCGCGATGGCGATTGTCTATGACGACACCCAACTCGAGCGCTTTAGCCGCCGCGCGCTCGAGGCCGCGCCGGACTATCCGGTGCTGATTGACCGCTATCTGGAAGACTCGTTTGAGGTTGACGTGGACGCGGTGGCCGATGGCGAGCAGGTGGTCATCGGGGGCATTCTCCAGCACATCGAGGAAGCCGGTGTTCATTCCGGCGACTCCGCCGCGGTGTTGCCGCCGTATAAAATCAGCGAATACCACCTCAGCATCATCCGCGACTACACGCGGCAGATTGGCCTCGCGCTGGGCGTGCGCGGCCTGATGAACGTGCAATACGCCATCAAAGAAGACATCGTCCACGTCTTGGAGGCGAATCCCCGCGCCTCGCGTACCGTGCCCTTCATCAGCAAGGCCACCGGCGTGCGGCTGGCGAAGATTGCCGCGCAAGTCATCGCCGGCCGGTCGTTGACCGATCTGCGCTTCACCGAGTCGCCGCCCGTGGACGGCTTTTTCGTCAAAGAGGCCGTCTTGCCTTTTAAGAAATTCCTCGGCGCGGATGCCGTGCTGGGGCCGGAGATGCGCAGCACCGGCGAGGTGATGGGCCACGCCGCGCACGTCGGCCACGCCTTCGCCAAGGCCGAGATGGCCGCGGGCGACGAACTGCCACTGGCGGGCGCGGCGCTGTTAAGCGTCAACCATTTTGACAAGGGCGCAATTGTCAAGATTGCGCGCGACCTGCACCGCTTGAACTTTCGCCTGCTCGCCACGCGCGGCACCGCCGACGGACTCGCCCGCGCGGGCCTGCCCGTCGAGTCGGTCAACAAGGTCAGCGAAGGCTCGCCGCACATCGGCGACCTCATCCGCGCCGGGCAGGTGCAGCTGGTCATCAACACGCCGCTGGGCGCGCACGCCATCTCCGACGGCGCGGCCATTCGCGCCGCGGCCATCGCGCAGGGCGTGCC
>JACQEC010000253.1 GCA_016200765.1 Chloroflexota bacterium
TACGCGAAGGACACCGCGAAGGCAGAAGCTCTGCTGACCGGTCTCGGCTTCAAGAAGGGCTCGGACGGCATCTGGGTTGACGACAAGGGCAAGAAGATGGAGTTCGAGTTGTCGGTGCCGGCAGACTTCACAGAGTACCTCGCCTCGTCGGAGAACGTCGCCCAGCAGTTGAACAAGTTCGGCATCAAGATCACCGTCAAGCCGTATCAATCGTCCGAGCGCGGCGCGCTGCACAAGAGCGGAAAATACCAGATCTCGATGGACATCGGTTTCCGCTTCACCTACTTCCACCCGTTCGTGTCATATGACTACAACCTGCGGCCGGGCATCGGCGACAAGAACAACCCCGAAGCCGACGCCGGCGCGCGCGGCATGAACTTCCCGTTCGTGCAGAAGCTCGCCGACGGACGCGAGGTCAACATCAAAACCGCTGTAGACAGTATGGCCGACGGCTTCGACGTGGAGAAGCAGAAGCCGTTTGTGCAGGCCGTCGCGCAGATGTTCAACGAGCAGCTGCCGGTGGTGGAGATGTTCGAGCGCTACCTGACCGACCCGATTGACACGAAGACGCGCGTCACGGGCTGGCTGCCGCTGAGCGATAAGATCTACAACAACAACCAGAACAACTCGCCGATTGCGCGGCAGTTCCTGAGCGGCACGCTGAAACCGGCGAACGCCGCGAAGAAGCAATTCAACACCAGCTACCCATACACCCAGCCGCCGAAGGCGAATTTTAACCTCTACTCGCCGGACAACATCATGCAGAACGGCTCCGTGCTGACCAACTTCCTCTACCCACCGCTCACCTACTACGATGTCAACGAAGGGCGATACGTTCCCTTCGTGGCTGCGAAGTGGGAGATCAAGTAGGATCGTGTTGAGGGGCAGGCGTCACGCCTGCCCCTCAATTCACCGACGCTGGCATGAACGCATACCATCGCACGCTGATGCTTTTGCTGATGGTATGCGGCACAGCCAGTTGTAGCGCTCCCCCGTCTAACACCCCAACTGTGCCAACGATACCGCCCACTGCGTTGCCGACCGAAGCCTCGATGGGCGGACCCCAGGTGACACCGGCGAGCCGGTCGCGCGTTGACGACTTGATGGCGCGTATGACGCTCGAGCAGAAGGTCGGGCAGGTGATGATGATCGGATTCGACGGCACCGCGCTCCCGACCGATCTGCGAGAGATGATTGAGCAGTATTTTATCGGCGGGGTCATCCTTTACGAGCGCAACGTCGAGTCGCCGCGAGCGTTGGCGCAACTCGACGCCGACATGCAGAATGCTGCGCAACAGAACGGGCAACCGGGTTTGTTCATCAGCATTGATCAGGAAGGCGGGATCGTTGCGCGCTTGAAAGAGGAGAAAGGCTTCAGCGAGTTCCCCGGCGCGATGGCTATCGCGGCGACCGGCGACCCCGGCAACGCGCGGCTCATGGCAGGCGCGCTGGCCGCCGAGTTGAAGGCGCTGGGTATCAATATGGACCTTGCGCCTGACCTGGACGTGAATAACAACCCGGCGAACCCGGTGATCGGCGCGCGCTCCTTCGGGTCAGACCCGGCGCGGGTCGCGGCGTTTGGCACGGCGTTCATCGAGGGCCTGCAAGCCAACGGCATCATGGCGGTTGGCAAGCATTTTCCGGGTCATGGCGACACGGGCGTGGACTCGCACGTGGCGCTCCCAACGGTGCCGCACGACCGCGCGCGGCTCGAAGCGGTGGAGTTCGTGCCGTTCAAGGCGGCGATGAAGGCCGGCGTGGCGGGCATTATGTCGGCGCATATTACCTTTCCCGCGATTGACCCCACGCCCGGGCTGGCGGCGACGCTCTCACCGAAGGTTCTAACCGGACTCGTGCGCGACGAGATGCGCTATGACGGTCTATTGATGACCGATTCGCTGGCGATGGGCGCGCTCGCTCAGAGCGGCTACCCGGTGCCGCAGGCCGCCGCCACCGCGCTCAAGGCCGGAGCTGACGTCTTGCTCTTCAACAACGGCTATGAGTTGCATCGCCAAGCGCACCGGCTGATCGTGGACTGGGTTCAGCGGGGCGTGATCCCGCAGGCGCGGCTCGACGAAGCGGTGCGGCGTGTGCTGAGCGCCAAAGAGCGATTCGGCCTGCTGGACGGTGTGAGCATCAACGTGGAAGCGGCGGCCAGCCAGAGCGGCACAGAGCCGCACCGCGCGCTGGCGCGGCAGGTGTCCGCGCAGTCTATTACGCTCCTGCGCGACGATGCGGGGTTGTTACCGCTCAAGCCGGATGCCAAGTTGTTCGTCGTCGAAACCGGCTCGTTCGGCCTGGGCAAACTGCTGGCCGCGACGACCATGCAGACCGGAGCGAATCCCAAGCCCGCGGAGATCAGCACTATTGTCGAACGCGGCAAGGAAGGGCGCACACTGATCGTGCTGACCAGTGACACGGCGAAGAACCGGGCACAAGCCGACCTCGTCAACGCGCTGTTGGCGGCGAAGGTGCCAGTGATTGTCGTTGCCGCGCGCGCGCCCTACGACCTGTTGTGGTTCAAGGCCGCGCCCACCTACCTAGCGGTGTACAACACCTCTGCGCCTACGCTCGCCGCGCTCGCCGCCGTGCTGAACGGGACCGCCAAGCCACAGGGGCATCTGCCGGTTGAAATGCCGGGGCTGTACGCGCTGGGTGATGGGCTGACCGCCTGGCCCCATTGAGGACACGATGATAGGGACATTAACCCTTTTGCCGCTACCCCGCCATCTTACGCTGACGGGCGGCAGTCACCAACTCGCGTCCGGCAAGCGCATCGCGCTCGAAAGCGCGCAGCCGTCCGGCCTGCTTTTCTCTGCCCAGCGTCTGCAAAGTGTGCTGGCAAATCTGAACGGCGTAGCGTGGGCGCTGGCGGCCACTGCTTCCGGCCCATCCGAGGAGATCGGCGCGATTCTGCGCGTGGACGCGGCGCGCGGCATGCCCGCGCAGGGCTACGAGTTGACCATTACACCAGAGCGCATCAGCCTGACTGCCGCTGATGAAGCCGGCATCTTCTACGGGGTCTGCACACTGATCCAAATCTTGGAACAGACAGAGGACGCGGCGGTGCCGTGTATGCACGTTCGCGATTGGCCCGACTTTCCGGCTCGCGGCGTGATGCTCGACATCTCACGCGACAAAGTGCCGAGCATGGAGACGCTGTACGCGCTGGTGGATTTGCTCGGCTCGTGGAAGATCAACCAACTGCAACTATACACCGAGCACACCTTCAGCTACCGCCAGCACCCGGCGGTGTGGGCCGACGCCTCGCCAATGACCGAAGAGGAAATCCTCGAACTGGACGCCTACTGCCGCCGCCGCGCCATCGAGCTCGTGCCCAATCAGAACTCGTTCGGGCACATGCACCGCTGGCTCAAACACCCGCAATATGCGCCGCTGGCCGAAGTGGCGTCATTTGAGCAGTGGCACTGGTGGGGGCGCGGCCCGTTTAGCGTGTGCCCGCTCGACCCCGGCAGTATTGCGTTGTTGACGAGCCTGTACGATGAACTCCTGCCCAACTTTTCCAGCGGCCAATTCAATGTGGGCGCGGACGAGACGTTTGATTTGGGGCTTGGGCGCAGTCGCGCCGAGTGCGAGCGGCGCGGTGTGGGGCGCGTGTATCTGGATTTCTTGCTGAAGATTCACGACGCGGTGAACCAGCGCGGGCGAACGATGCAGTTCTGGGGCGACATCATCATCAAGCACCCGGAGCTGATTCCTGAACTGCCGAAGGATGCCGTGGCGCTTGAATGGGGCTATGAAGGCGCGCACCCGTTTGATGAGCACGGCGCGAAGTTTGCCGCCGCCGGTATCCCGTTCTACGTCTGCCCCGGCACTGCGACCTGGAACAGCGTGGCCGGGCGCACGGACAACGCCATGCAGAACCTGCTGAATGCCGCGCAGAACGGGCTGAAGCACGGCGCGGTCGGCTACCTGAACACCGATTGGGGCGACCAAGGTCACTGGCAGTTTCTGCCGGTCAGTTATCTGGGCTTTGCCTACGGCGCGGGCGTCTCGTGGTGCGCGGAGGCGAATGGCGGCATGGATGTCATCGGCGCGCTCAACCGGTTTGCGTTCCGAGACCGCGCCGGCGCGATGGGCAAAGTGGCTTACGCGATGGGCAATGTGTATCAATCGCTGGGGCCAACCTTCCACAATGCTTCCGGGCTGGCGCGTATCCTGTTGCTGCCGACCGCGCACGGCCAGCGCGCCTTTGAGGAGATTCGCAAGATTGACGGATTAAGCCCCGCCTCGTTTGAGCGCGCGATGGACGCGATTGCCGACGCCATGCGACCCATCGGCAAGCAGAAGATGCGACGCGCCGATGCCGCGCTGATTGCCGACGAATACGAGTGCGCCGCCGACCTCTTGCACCACGCTTGCGGCCTCGGCCTGCTGGCCTTTGAGGATGATCCGAAGGTGGCGCGGCCGCTGAAGCGCAAGCTCGCCGCCGACATGAAACGCCTCGTCAAGGAGTACCGGCGGTTGTGGCTGGCGCGCAACCGCGAGGGCGGGCTGAACGACAGCGCGGCGCGGCTGGAGAATGTGCGCGCTGTTGTCGGGTGACCGGGTTTAATCAGGGGCATCGGTATACAGTGGCGAGTTGAGCGTTGAACGTTATGCGTTGAGCGTCGTGCGTTGAAAGACCGTGGGCAATGGGGCAACGTAGGGGCGGGTGGTTTTGCTTGTTCGATTCGAACGTGGACGGGTGAGGCGATTGTCAGGGTATAATTGGGGAAAAGGGAGATAACGTATGGCCGAATACACCGCGCCGCGCGGCACCTATGACATTATGCCGGACGATCAGCCCTATTGGCGTCATGTCGCCAGCGTGGCGCATAGCACCACGGCGCTGTTCGGCTACCGCCAGATCGAGCCGCCCATCTTTGAAGCGGCGTCGCTGTTCACCCGCGGCATCCGTGAGCGGCCGCAAGCGGGCCGCTTCCGCCAGTTGTTTCAGTTTAACGTCGAGGCGATCGGCTCGCCAGACCCGGCCGCCGATTTCGAGGTGATGTCGGTGGCGTGGAACCTGTACGAGACGATTGGCTTGAAAGGGTTGTCGTTTCAGATCAACTCGATTGGCGACCGGCAGTGCCGCCCGCAGTTTGTCAAGACCTTGCAGGCGTACTACCGCGAGCACTTTGACACCATCTGCGACGACTGCAAGCGCCGCGTGGATACCAATCCCCTGCGCGTGCTCGATTGCAAGAACGCGCAGTGCCAGCCCATCATTGAAGGCGCGCCGCGCACGATTGACTCGCTCTGTGAGGCGTGCGCCAGCCACTTCGCCCGCTTGCGCCAATATCTGGAACAGGCGCAACGTCCCTACACGGTCAACAACCGCCTCGTGCGCGGGCTGGATTACTATACGCGCACCGTGTTCGAGGTCTGGGCCAATACGCTGGGCGCGCAGTCGGCGGTGTGCGGCGGCGGGCGCTACGACGATCTGGCCGAAGTGCTGGGCGGCAAGCCGACGGCGGGCGTCGGGTTTGCGGCGGGGGTTGACCGCATCGTGATGGCGATGCGGGCTGAGGAGATCGAGCCGCCGGCCCTGCCGTCGCCGCAAGTGCTGGTGGCCTATCAGTCGGAGGCGGCCAAACCGGTGGCGGTACAGTTGGCGATGCGCCTGCGGCAGGCCGCGGTGCGGGCGGTGGTGCCGCTGGATTCGCGCAGTCTGAAAGCGCAACTCAAACAGGCTGATCGCGAAGGGGTGCGCTTCGCCTTGATTCTCGGCGATGAGGAGATCGCCGGGCGGACGGTTGTGGTCAAACCGATGGACGGGGGCGACCAGACGACAGTGGAGATGGACACGGTCGTAGGGCGGGTGGTTGGGCTGTTGGGCAGTTAGCCAGAAGCCCCGGGGGTTTCACATTGTTCTCAAATCAGGCATCATCGCATCTGGTGAAATGGCTGCTCGCTGCCTTCGTTGTGCTGGGGCTGGCGTACGATTCTGCCACCCCGATCTTCGAAGCCAGTGATGAGCAGTCCCACTTTCCCTATGTTAAGTCCATCACCGATGGCGACGGCCTGCCGATAGTGGACCCATCGCATATTCAAGCCTGGCGGCAGGAAGGCAGTCAGCCGCCGCTGTACTATCTGATAGGCGCGCTGGCGACCTTCTGGCTTGATACGCGCGATTTTGGCGAGCGCTATCGGGTCAATCCCCACGCGATCCTCGGCATCCCCGAATACGCCTCGAACGATAATCGCAACATGCTGGTCCACACAGGCGCCGAGAACTTCCCATATCGCGGTGCGACTCTGGCGGTACACGTGATACGCTGGCTCTCCATTCTGATGGGAGCCGCCACAGTATACCTTACCTACCGGCTGGCGCTGTTGATTACGGCGAGCGAGTGGACAGCCCTCCTCTCGGCCCTGCTCGTGGCCTTCAACCCGATGTTCGGTTTCCTCAGCGGCGCGGTGAACAACGATAATTTGGTGATCCTACTCGCGACGCTTGCGCTCGTTCAGATGACGGTGCTCTGGCAACGGGAGTTGACGCGCAGGCGCGTGGCGCTGTTGGGCGTGACGATGGGACTGGCGGTGCTATCGAAGTTAGGCGCGTTGGGGCTTTTGGGCGTCGCCGGACTGTTGATCACGGTTCGCTCGTTCTGGGCCGTGCCGCTGGGCGGGAAGCCGGTTGGCCACACAAGCGGAAGTTTGCTCTCTATGGGCGCAGTTGCTGTTAGGCGCCTCGTTATTCTATACGTGCCGGTGCTGCTGATTGCGGGTTGGTGGTATCTGCGCAATTTGTGGCTTTATGGCGACGTGACCGGGCTGAACCGGATGCTGGCGGTTGCGGGCACCCGCGCGGGGACACCGCCGCTGTTGCCTTTATTGCAGGCAGAAGCCGAAGGGTTTTGGTTGTCGTACTGGGGGTTGTTCGGCGGCGTGAATATCCTCGGCGCGCCCTGGGTTTACCTGCTCTTCGACACCTTGACCCTCTTCGCGCTCGCCGGATTGTTGTTAATGTTCACCGGTCAGATTGTCTTGAGGGCTAACCGTAGCGCTGGCCCCTCGATATTGGTGAGCCTGGCGCGTTCCGGCTATCTTTGGCTTGCGCTGTGGCTCGTCGTTCTTCTCGCGGCTTGGGCGCGCTGGACCTGGCTGACGCCGGCCACGCAGGGGCGCTTGATCTTTCCGGGCATGGCTGTGATCGCGATGGCTCTGGCGGCAGGCTTGCTGGCGCTGATTCCGCGCCGTCTGGTCGGCATGGCGGTCGTGCTGATCGGAGTCGTGCTCTGGGGCGTGTCTCTGCGCGTCGCTCTCGTTGACATCCGCTCGGCCTACACGCCCGCGCCACTGGTCAGCGAGGTACCAGCCCGCGCCGCGCGCGAGCCGATTCGCTTTGGCGAGGTGATGGAGCTGGTTGGCGCGGAACTACCGAAGCTCGAGACATCTCCCTCCGACACGGTGGATGTGGTTCTATACTGGAAGGCGATTGCGCCGATGAGCCGAGACTATTCGGTCTTCCTGCACCTGCTGGATGCGGGCAACGTGCTGGTCTCCCAGCGCGACACCTATCCGGGGCTGGGCTTGCGTCCTACCACACAATTGCGCCCCGGCGAGATTGTCCGCGAGGTTTATCGCGTGTTTGTTGACCCCGCTGTGCTGGCGTCCAATCAATTGCAATGGCGCGCGGGCCTATATGATTTCACGAGCAGCCAACGCCTGCCTGCCAGCTTGCATGACCAAACAGTGGACGACAACCCGCGCTTGGGAATGCTTGAGCCACCATCCAGCCCCAGCGGCACTACACCCAATCCGTTGCACTTCACCTTTGAGGACTATTTTACGCTGACGGGCTATTGGCTTGACCCGGTGGCCGTCCGCGCGGGTCATGCGTTCACGCTGATGCTCTATTGGGAAGCGCGCAAGCCTGCGCCGAAGGATTATTCCATTTTCACCCACGTGCTTAGACAGGACGAGACCCTCTGGGGACAGCTAGACCGCCAGTTGCCGACCACGACCTGGCAGGCGGGTCAGCTGGTGGTGGATACCTACGTGATTCAGGTGAAGCCACAGACGCCCGCCGGTGTTTACGAGATGGAGGTGGGCGCGTATGACCTGACTGACAACCTGAAACGGCTCAACATCTGGGACTCAAAAGGACAGTTTGCCGGCGACCGTGTACTGCTTGGGAAAATCCGCGTTCTAGAACCGTAGAGGCGGCGCCTTGCCGTTTGGCGGGCAGCCACTCACGGCTATAATCCAGCCTGTTCATGCACAAGATAGGTATCCTCATTTCATCCGTGCGTGCCCGCGGTCCCCTATTTATCGTTCTTGCCGGGTTTCTAGCCGTTGGCCTTGTGTACGATACAGTCACTCCGGTCTTTGAAACGGGCGACGAACCCTTTCATTACGCCGTGATCAAACACCTTGCCGATGGGCATGGTCTCCCGGCACAAGATTCTCAACAGCCGCAAGCTTGGAATCAGGAAGGCAGCCAGCCGCCGCTTTACTATCTTCTCGGTGCGCTGGCCACTTTTTGGATTGATACAGGGGATTTCGCTGACAGACTCCGCCGCAATCCACATGCCACTATGGGTATCCCGGTTTATGGCAGCAACGATAACCGTAATATCATGGTTCATACACCGGCAGAGCAGTTTCCCTATCAGCGCACGACACTGGCCGTACATTTACTGCGCTGGCTCTCACTGCTGATGGGTGCAGGCACGATTTATGCCACCGATCAGTTGGCTAGGCAAATCACAAAGCATAGAATGGCATCGGTCTTGGCGGCGATGGTCGTGGCGTTCAACCCGACGTTTCTATTCGTCAGCACCTCCGTCAACAACGATAGCCTGATCATCCTGCTGGCAACGCTTATCCTATTACAGATGATCCGGGTCTGGCAGTATGGCGCTACGCACAGTTCGATAATACGATTGGGCGTTTTGGCCGGCCTGGCTTCTCTCTCAAAGCTCAGCGCCCTCGGGCTGATCGTTGTTGCAACACTGCTCGTGTTGATCAGGTCCATGCGCTCAGCAAGTGAAGTGCCGGGGCGTTTTTCCCAGCCTTTAGCTACAGTGGACTTTAAGACGATGCTCTCTGGGGTCGTCGGGTTGCTAACGCCTGTGGCGCTGATCGGTAGTTGGTGGTACGCGCGCAATGTTTTTCTCTATGGTGACCCCACAGGCCTCAATGTCATGCTAGCCATTGTCGGCGCGCGGCCGGGTGAGCAGCCAATTTGGCAGATCCTGCAATCGGAGGCCGAAGGTTTGTGGCTCTCATTCTGGGGGATGTTCGGCTGGTTCAACATTCTGGCCGCCCCATGGATCTACAGTTTGTTCAACCTCTTGACGATTGGCGCACTGCTTGGGCTCGCTTTTCTCTTGACCGACGTTAAGCGGATTACAACTGAAGCGCGCTCTATTGGGGCGCTGTGGTGGTTAGCCTTTTGGCTTCTCATCCTGTTTGTCTCCTGGGCGCGTTGGACATTAATGACACCGGCGACACAAGGGCGTCTACTGTTCCCGGCCATTTCGGTCGCGGCGATTTTTCTTTCTATTGGGCTGGTCGCCTTGATCCCCCGCGCCCTTACCCAAGCCGGCGTGATCCTACTAGGCTTGATACTGTTCGCCGTGGCTTTACGCATCGCTGTACTGGACATTGCGCCGGCCTATACACCCGCGCCGCTTGTCGCCAGCGTGCCGCCCGTGGCCGCGCGTGAGCCAATCCACTTTGGCAACGCACTCGAACTGGTCGGCGTGGAACTCCCCAGGGCCAGCGCGCACCCCGGCGAGGCGCTGAGCATGACGCTGTATTGGAAAGCCGCTACGCCGATGAACCAGGATTACTCCATTTTCGTGCATCTGGTTGACTCAGCGGATTTGCATGACGCACAACGCGATACCTATCCCGGATTGGGCTTGCGCCCCACGACACAGCTACAGCCCGGTGATATTGTGCGTGATGTCTATAGCATGTCCATAGATGCGGCGGCTCTCGCGCCCGGCAGGCGGCAATGGCGCGTCGGCGTGTACGATGTTGCTACGGGCAAACGGTTGAGCGCGACTATTCAGGGGCAGCCAGCCGGCGATAACCCCCTCATCGGCGATATCGAACTGCTGCCCATCTCGACTGATAGCGCGATGACCCCTTTGCGCTTTAGTATTGAAGACCATTTTGAGTTGCGCGGATACCAGATTGATCGCGTGGCTATCCGCGCCGGCGAGACGTTCAGACTGACCCTCTACTGGCAGGCGCACAAGCCCGCGCCGAAGGATTATTCCATTTTCACCCACGTGCTTAGACAGGACGAAACCCTCTGGGGACAGCTAGACCGCCAGTTGCCGACCACGACCTGGCAGGCGGGTCAGATTGTGGAGGATACGTACGTGATTCAGGTGAAGCCAGAGACGCCCGCCGGCGTTTACGAGATTGAGGTGGGCGCGTATGACCTGACTGACAACCTCAAACGGCTCAACATCTGGGACTCAAAAGGACAGTTTGCCGGCGACCGCGTGCTGCTAAGAAAAATCCGCGTTCTAGCGCCGTAAGGCGGCGTGCAGCCGTTTGGTGGGCAAGCCACTCACGGCTATAATCCAGCCTGTTCATGCACAAAATAGGCGTCCTCTATCATCCGCGCGTGCCGGCGACCCTTGAGGCGGCTCAACAGATTCGCGAGAGTCTCGCGCAGAGCGGCGTGTCGGTCTGGGTCGCTTCTGCGTGGGATGAGGATGACGCGCGCCGCAGTCTCGATGGGACAGACGCGCTCATCTCGCTGGGCGGCGATGGCACCATCTTGCGCGCCGCGCGCATCGGCGTGGAGCGCGGCGTGCCGATTGCCGGCGTCAACTACGGCCGCGTCGGTTTCTTGTCTGAATACCAGCCGCAGGACGTGCCGCGGTGTTTGAGCGATCTGCTGGAAGGGCGCTACTGGCTCGACGAGCGGATGATGCTCCATTGCGAGTTGTGGCGCGCCGGCAAGATTCTGGTTCATTACGATGCCCTGAACGATGTGGTCATCGGGCGCGGCACGGTGGCACGGGTGGTGCGGCTGCGGCTCTCGGTAGACGGCCAGTTGCCCATCCGCCTCGTCGCCGACGGGGTCATTGTATCCACCCCGACCGGCTCGACGGCCTACACGGTGGCGGCTGGCGGCCCCATCGCCGACCCGCGTGTGCGCGTGATACTCGTCACGCCCATCGCGCCGCACCTATCGGTCTTGGGCTCGCTGGTCTTGCCCGATACCTCGACCATTGAGATCGCTGTTGACAGCGACTATCCGGCGCTCGTTTCGATGGATGGGCAGATTGAGATGGCTATGGAAGCCAACGATGTCGTGCGCGTTAAAACCAGCCGCTATGTCAGCCGCTTTGTGCGCACGCAGTCGCAAGAATACTTCTATACGGCGCTGACAAAGCGATTCGCTTAGTTCGACAAGCTCACCATTAACTGCCAATGACCGATCCTGCACCCTCGCCCACGCTCACGCCGCCGTCTGCGCCGGCTACGCTGTATTGCGCCAACCATCCCGACCGCGAAACCTTGCTGCGCTGCGGCCGCTGTGGCAAGCCGATTTGTCGGCAGTGTCAGGTGCGCCATCCGGTCGGCTTGCGCTGTCGCGAGTGCGCGCAAATTCGTAAAGACCCCATCTACAGTCTGACGCCGACAAACTATGCGCTGGCTTTTGCGTCGGCGCTGGCCGCGGGCACGCTCGGCGGGCTGATTGCGCCATTCCTCGGTTTTTTCTTCGCGTTCTTTGTCGGGCCGGTTATCGGCGGCGCGATTGCCGAATTCGTCGGGCGCGTGATCGGCTACAAACGCGGCCGGCCTCTGCAAATCATCGTGGGCGTGTGCATCGCGCTGGGCGTGGTCACCGCCCGCCTGCTTGTTCTGTTCTTTGCGGCAGGGTCTGGCCAGGCGGTTGGTCTGAGCGCGGGTCTGTTGTTTCGCGTGGCGTTTGCCTCACTGACGGGCAGTCTGGTGTACATTGTGCTGGCCATCGCCGGCGCGATCACGCGCCTGCGCTGATCAGCGCAGGCCGCTCGCACGGGACGGCCAAGTTCCATAGGCGCGGGGATTTGAATCTCATCATCGGAGGTTGTCTATGCCCACCACACAGGTCGGCGCGCATATCGCGTATTATGACGAATACGGTCGGGGCCACCCGCTGTTGCTGATTAGCGGGCTGGGTGGCACACGCTTCGGCTGGTGGAAGCAGGTCGAGCCGTTATCGCGGGCGTACCATGTGATCAATATGGATAACCGCGACGCCGGCGACAGCGCGCCGGGCGCCGGCATGTACACCATCGCCGACATGGCCGCTGATTCGGCGGGCGTGATCAGGAACCTCAACCTCGGCCTAACGCACGTGATGGGCATTTCCATGGGTGGGTTCATCTCGCTGGAGCTGGCAATCCGCTACCCGGAACTGGTGGATAAACTGACGCTCGTCGCCACGTCCGC
>JACQEC010000254.1 GCA_016200765.1 Chloroflexota bacterium
CGCCGATGCGGCGCTGAACGAAGGCGGCGCGTTGGAGGCGTTCCTCGAAGCGAAGGCGCAGGGGCTGACGAAATATCTGGGCATCACCGGCCACGGCCTGCACATCGCCGCCACGCACGCCCACGCCTTGAGCCGCTTTGACTTTGACTCGGTGCTGTTCCCCATCAACCCGGTGCTGTGGGCCAACGAGACCTACCGCGCCGACGCCGAACGCCTGCTGGACATCGTCCGCGCGCGGGACCTCGGCGCGATGGTCATCAAGGCGTGGACGAAGCGCCCGTGGGGCGAGCGCGAACGATCCTACCACACGTGGTACGAGCCGTTCGACGACGCGCCGTCGCAGATGGACGTGATGCGCTTCGCCCTCTCGCAATCCGGCGTGAGCGGCCTGTGCAGCGCCGGCGATGTGCGGCTGTTGGGCAATATCCTCGAAGCCGCAGAGCGCTTTGCGCCGCTGAACGACTTCGAGCAGAACGACCTCATGCGCCGCTCGGCCCAACTTGAGCCGCTGTTCACGTAGGCGACCGGAGCCATCTTAGCACGATGACGACCATCGAGACGCTTGAAGCCGCAGACTGGACGGACTACGCACTGCTCGACTCCGGCGACGGGATGCGGCTGGAACGTTTCGGCGCGTACACGCTGGCGCGGCCCGACCCGGAAGTGATCTGGCGCAAACGATGGCCCGAAGCCGAGTGGGCCAAAGCCGACGCGACCTTCCAACACGGCGAGTCGGGCGAACGCTGGACCCGGCGGCGTCCCATCCCCGAACAGTGGCCGATGGGCTACCACGGCCTGACGTTCTCTGCCCGCCTGACACCCTTCAAGCACACCGGCGTCTTCCCTGAGCAGGCCGCGCTGTGGAGCCTTCTGCAAGAGCAGATTAGCAGAGCCGCGCGCACGGTGAACATCCTGACCCTGTTTGGCTACACCGGTCTGGCCGCGCTCTCCGCCGCGCGCGCGGGCGCAAAGGTGACGTATGTAGATGCGTCCAAGTGGGCGATGGAGTGGGCGCGCGAGAACCAGCAGGCGTCGGGGCTGGCCGAGAAACCGATCCGCTGGCTGTTGGACGACGCGCTCAAGTTTGTGAAGCGCGAGATCAGGCGCGGCGCGCACTACGAGCTCAGCGACCGGCCGCTGTTCGTCATCGCCACAGCCTACGCGGTCGAGGTATCGTCGCTGGCACTGGGCAACGTCGTGAGCGATGCGCTGGGCGAGCGCGGGGGAACGGTGGCCATGGGCGAGCTCACCCTGCGCGAGCAATCCGCCGGGCGGCGGCTTTCAACGGCGGTCTATGCTTACTGGCACCCCGCGAGCCACAGGTTGAACGTTGCCGGCGCCGCGTCCACGCGCTAACGCGCCGACGGAAGGGCGCAGGCTAGCGGCTTGATCCAACTACCATGAACAGGTCATACCCCCTAAACATCAATCCACGCCGGAGGGAGATAGACTTTCCCTAGCCAGAGTACGGGTTTGCCGAAAAGAAAAACGGGGGTATTATTTCTTATACTTCGCAACCTCAATCTGTGACCTCATAACCCTCAACACACGCCGCCGACCCTGTCAGGAGTTACTATGAGAGGGGGTCTATGCTACGCCGATTAGCGCTCAAGGCTGATGGGTATCCGCAAGACCTTGCGCGGTCCGGGAGGGGACGCCGCCCAAGAACCAACCAGACGCCTGCATCGCCCCGCGTGACCTATTCACCTGACGCAAGCGCGTCATGGAGGAACACCAGTCGTACCTCACCATGATGGCGCAGGTAAGGAAAAAGGAGATAACATGAGGCTCACAACCATCGTCGCCGGAAGCAAGGCGCCGGCGAAAAGGCGAAATCTTTGGCGATTGCGCATCAGCGTGCTGGTGATCGCGTTGACTATGACGGTATCGGCGGTGAGCGCCAGTTACCCGCTCACCGTGTATCCAGTTCCAACACCGTCCAGCGTACCATTTATCATCACGGCGGGGCCGGACGGCGCGCTCTGGTTCACCGAACAATCCGGCAACCAGATTGGGCGCATCACCACCGATGGCGTCGTCAGCGAGTATCTGGTCCCAACACCTTCCAGCACCCCATCTGGCATCGCGGTGGGGCCGGACGGCGCGCTTTGGTTCACCGAGCAATCCGGCAACCAGATTGGGCGCATCACCACCGATGGCGTCGTCAGCGAATATCCGGTTCCAACACTCAACAGCAACCCCGTCCGCATCACGGCAGGACCGTACGGCGCGCTCTGGTTCACCGAGAGCTATGCCAACCAGATTGGGCGCATCACCACCGATGGCGTCTTCAGCGAGTATCCGATTCCAACCGCTAACAGCGAGCTAGGTGCCATCGCGGCGGGACCGGATGGCGCGCTCTGGTTCACCGAGCAGTCCAGCAGCCAGATTGGGCGCATCACCACCGCCGGCGTCTTCAGCGAGTATCCAGTTCCAATACCCCCCGGCGACCTAGCTGACATCACGGCGGGGCCGGACGGCGCGCTCTGGTTCACCGAGCAGGACAGCAACAAGATTGGACGCATCACCACGGCCGGCGTCGTCAGCGAGTATCCGGTTCCAACAGCGGGCAGCCTCCCAACGGGTATCACGGCGGGACCGAACAGCGCGCTCTGGTTCACCGAAATCTATGGCAACAAGATTGGACGCATCACCACGGCCGGCGTTATAACGGAGTACCCGCTTCGTGTGGGACAGCATCGCCTCATCGGCCCTATTATTATCGCCGTAGGGCCCGACGCTGCGCTTTGGTTCACAGCGGGACCGTCAAACAAGATAGGGCGGTACGCACCGCAGTAATAGGGCCAGTCCGCCGGGTGGCGGCTCTCAACGGCAGCCTTTGCTTACCGGCACTCCGCGAGCCACAGGGCAAACGTTGCGGGCGCCGCGTCCACGCGCTAACGCGCGCACCCCCGTCGGTAGGGGCGAAGCCGCGCGCGAGTAGCCTGCTCCTTCACGCGGTGATTCGTGCGCGCCGCTTCGCCCCTACTTCGCCCGCCTAAGGCGGTTCGGGGGCATACACGCGAACGGAAGAGCGGCCAAAATAGATGTGGGTCAAGCCAATGCCGGCGACATACAGCGCCGCCATCATGATGATAATCGGCAGCCAGCCGTAGCGCACCTGCATCTGCCCGCTGACAATCGGGCTGACCACCCAGCCGAGCGTCCAGACCATCGAAGTGAGACTGCTGACGGTCGCGCGGGTTTCGTCTTGCACCACCTCCATGGAGTAGGCGTTGAAGATCGGCCCGCTCATCTGCATCAGCGCGGTGCGGAACAGGTAGGCGACGAAAGCCAGCGGGAAGATCGGCGAGAAGCCCATGATGAGCAGACAGGGCACGCTCAGCGCCTGCGCGCCGACCACGGCCCGAATCTTGCCGAACCGCTGGGCCAGCACCGGCCCCAGCGCAATCGCCACCCCCGCCACCAGCGCCGCCAGCGAAAACAGTCCCCCAACCTCGCTATCGCTCACGCCGTAGAGTTCGCGCAGAAACACATTCGCAAACGGGATCAACAACCCTGCGCCAAGGCTGATCAAGAGGTTCGGGAACAATAGCTTGAACAAGAGCCGCCCTTCCGCGCGCACGCCGGTCAGCGGGCGGCGGATGGTGCGGCGCACGGCGGTCGGGTCGGAGCGCAGTCGCGCGAGCGGCACCAGGGTCGCCGCCGCGACAACCGCCGCCACCACCAGCGCGGCCTGATAGGCGCGCGCGTCTCGCGCGCTCACGTTGAACAAGCCGCCCAGCCACTCCGGCAGGTTGCCGCCCATCAGCCCGCCCGCGAAGCCGGCCGCGGACTGCAGGGCAAAGCTAATGCTGAACAGGTGCGTGCGCTCGTCGGGGCGGCTGTTTTCCATCATGAACGGCGCGGCCACCACGATCGGAATCGCCGTGCCAATGCCGTAGAGCACGCCCATCGCGATCAGCCCTTCGGTGCTGGTGAAGACCACCAGCCCCAACACGGCCAGCGCGGTGATGATCGCGCCCCAGACCAGCGCGGCCTTGCGCCCGATGGCATCGCTAAGCATCGCGGCGGGCAGAGAGGCGATCAGCGTGGTCAATTGGGTCAGGCTCGCCATCAGGCCGAGAAAATCTTGCCGGTAGCCGAGGCTGACGAGGTAGAAATTCAACAGCAGGCCGCTGATGGCAAACGTCACCCCGCTTAGCAGACTGCTCCATAAAAACAGGCGGGCGTTGTAGCCGAAGCCTGTGACATATGACCAGTAGTGGCGCAGACCTTGCGAGAGCGAGATGGTGAGTTGCACTGGGGTTGTTCTAATCCTTTTGCCTCCGTTGGATTATAATAGAAGCAACGCTCTATAGCGAACGGTTGAGCGTTACGGGTTCCGCGTTCACGCGCTCACCCTCGAACGGCGAGGGCATACGCGCTAACGCAACAACGGGAGCAACGCATGATGCAGTCAACAAACACCAACGCCTATGACGTGCTCATCAAGGGCGGCGTCCTTTACGACGGCGGCGGCGGAGAGCCGTACGCCGCCGACCTTGCGATCCAGGGCGACCGTATCGCCGCCATCGGCGACTTGCCCGACGCGCGCGCCCAGACCGTGATAGACGCGCGCGGCCTGGCGGTCGCGCCGGGCTTTATCAACATGCTTAGCTGGGCGGTCGAATCGCTGATCGCAGACGGGCGCTCGCAGAGCGACATCCGGCAGGGCGTAACGCTGGAGGTGATGGGCGAGGGGCGCTCGATGGGGCCGCTCAACGAGGCGATGAAACAGGAGATGCGCCAGCGGCAGGGCGCGATCCAATACGACATCGCGTGGACGACGCTCGGCGAGTACCTGGATTTCCTCGCCCGGCGCGGCGTCTCCACCAACGTCGCCTCCTTCCTGGGCGCGGAGACCCTGCGCATCCATGCGCTCGGCTACGCAGACCGCCCGCCCACCGCCGCCGAGCTTGACCAGATGCGCGCGCTGACGCATCAGGCGATGCAGGAAGGCGCGATGGGGCTGTCCACCTATTTGATCTACGCGCCCGCCTGCTATGCCCATACCGACGAACTGATCGCGCTCGCGGAGGTCGCCGCGTCCTACGGCGGCCTCTATATCTCGCACATCCGCGACGAGGACGACCACATCCTCGACGCGCTGGACGAGTTCCTGACGATTGCGCGGCAGGCGAAGGCCAGAGCCGAAATCTACCATCTGAAGTGTTCCGGCGAGGCCAACTGGGGCCAACTGGATTTGGTCATCCAGAAAATTGAAGCGGCGCGCGCCGAGGGGCTGGCGATCACCGCCGACATGTACACCTACACCGCCTCGTCCAACAACATCAGCTCCACCATCCCCGCCTGGGCGCACGAGGGCGGCTTCGAGGCCCTCTTGCAACGTTTGAAAGACCGGGCGGCGCGCGAGCGCATCCGCCCGGAGATCAGCCTGCCCTCTGCGGAGAAGGTCTTGCTCGTCAGTTTTCGCAGTGACGCCCTGCGGCCCTTGACCGGCAAGACGCTGGCCGAGATCGCGGCTCTGCGCGGCGTGTCGCCGGAAGACACGGTGATGGATTTGATCGTGGAGGACGACAGCGGCATCGGCGCGGTGTATTTCAAGATGTCCGAGGAGAACGTCCGGCGACAGATAGCGTTGCCGTGGGTCAGCTTCGGCTCCGACGGCCAGTCCATGTCCAGCGAGGGCGTCTTCCTGCGCTCCAATACCCACCCGCGCGCCTACGGCAACTTCGCGCGCCTGCTCGGCAAGTACGTCCGCGAGGAACGGATCATCACCCTGCCGGAAGCCGTCCGCCGTCTGACCGCCCTGCCCGCCGCGAACCTGCGGCTCGACCGGCGCGGCCGGCTCGCGCGCGGCTACTTCGCTGACGTGGTGGCTTTCGACCCGGACACCATTCGCGACAACGCCACCTTTGATCGGCCGCATCAGTACGCCACCGGCATGGCGCACGTGCTCGTCAACGGCGTGCCGGTGCTCACGGATGGCGAGCACACCGGCGCGACGCCCGGCCGGGTGGTGCGCGGGCCGGGCTGGACGGGCGGCGAAACCCGTTGAGCGTTGCGCGTTCACGATGGCGGATGGCCGACGGCTGATGGCTATCTGCTATCTGCTATTTGCTATCTGCTATTCGCTATTCGCTATCGGCCATCCGCGTCACGCGTTAACGCGCAACGCGCTCACGCTTAACCGATAAGGCACACCTTATGGGCAAAACCCTGCGCCGCTTGCAATATCCCGGCAAACTGATCGTCGTCGAGGGCATAGACGGCTCCGGCAAGAGCACCCAGCTCGACCTCCTGCGGAAGTGGATGATGAGCCAGGGCTACCTGATCGCCTTCAGCGAGTGGAACTCCTCGCCGCTCGTCAACCGCATCACCAAGCGCGGGAAAAAGCAAAAGTCGCTGACGCCCGTCTCGTTCAGCCTGATCCATGCCGCCGACTTCATTGACCGGCTTGAGCGCCAG
>JACQEC010000268.1 GCA_016200765.1 Chloroflexota bacterium
GTGAACGAGGTACTCGACCGGTTTTTCACCGCGGCGAGCGAAGCGGTCTTGCAGTATGGCGGCGTGGTGGATAAGTTTGTGGGAGAGAGTCTGCTGGCAGTGTTCGGCTGGCCGGCTGGAGCGCAGGACGATGCTATCAATACTGTGACATGCGCGCGGGTTTTGCAGGCTGCCTTTACCCGCCTGCGCGCAGAATGGCAGGGGTCTCTCGGCACGGCACCGGCTCTGAGCATCGGCATCGGGCACGGCCTCGTCATTGGCGGTAGTATCGGCTCGATCCAGCATCAGGATTATACCGTCTTTGGCGACGCCGTTGACATTGCGTTCAGCCTCAGCGAGCGGGCGCACGGCGGTGAAACCCTCATTTCGCAAAGCCTCACGGCGCAGCTGCGCGAGCCGCTGGAGGGCATCACGTTCGACGAGTTTCCACCGATCAAGGTGGGCGATGACGCTGTCGAGCACGAAATCGTGTTAATGCGGACAGACGCCACGTCTTGATAATCATCCTACGAGGAGGCAGTATGCTGCGTCCCCTAATCGGGATTCCGATGTACAGCAACATCAACAAACCGGATCGAATGCGCTTGGAGTTCACCGGTGTCAGCAATTATACGCGGGCGCTGGACTTGAATGGAGGGTTGGGTGTATTTGTCCCGCTAACCCTCAACGAGGACACATTGCGCGGCGTTTATGAGCGACTCGACGGCCTGTTGTTGTCCGGCGGCGTGGACGTGCATCCCAAGGCTTACGGTGAAGAAGTCGCGCCGTATTGTGGCGAGATAGACGGTCTGCGCGATGACACGGAACTGAAGATGGTGAGCTGGGCTCTGCAAGAGCAGAAGCCAGTGCTGGCGATCTGCCGTGGTGTTCAGGTCTTAAACGTGGCCTCAGGCGGCTCGCTCTTTCAAGACATCGAGGCCCAGCACCCCGATCCTATCGCGCATCGCCGGGTCTCGCACACGCTCGAAAACTCACCGCACAGCATTGTCATCGAAGGGGACTCACGGCTGGCACAGGCAGTGGGCACAACGCAGATCGTCGTCAACAGCTACCACCATCAGGCGTTGAAAAACGTGGGCGCCAACCTGCGCGTCATTGCGCGCACCTCCGACCAGATTGTCGAGGCGGTGCAGGGCACCAATGGCAGGTTTGTGCTCGGCGTGCAATTTCACCCGGAGATGATGCTCGACGAGGAGCCTCGCGTGCATGGTATCTTTAGGGATTTCGTCGTGGCCTGTCGGGATTAGCGCCCGTTGGACAGCGGTTTGACGGAGGGATAAGCGGCGCGGTGATGGACGGACAAGCGCTTGACTTCATGAAATGCCTTTGCTACAATCGCCCCAACCTTGCGCGGATGATTCCGATAACCCCCCCAACTATCTATAGGAGGAAGACATGCCAGACGACAGCCATGAATCCAAGTTTGATATGACGGACGCAGCCTCGACCGTGAAGCCGATGACGCGACGGCGCTTCTTGACGCTGGCCGGCACCGCGTCAGCCGCGGCTGTTCTGGCCGCGTGCTCGCCCGGAGGGTCTGCACCGGCCGGCGGCCCTACCAATGCGCCGCAGGTGTCCACCGGCGGCGGCGACCTGAATTTCCTGACGTGGACCAATTTCGTGCCGGAGATGGACAAATCGCTGGACGAATTGGCGAAGAAATGGGGCGACCAGAACAAAGTCAAAGTAACGGTTGAGCATATTAACATCAACGACATCCCGACACGACGTGCCGCGGCAGTTCAGGCCAAGTCGGGTCCCGACCTGATCTTTGACACGCAGAATTGGCCGCAGTTGTTCGCCGACTCTCTCGTGGACGTTAGTGACATCATGACCGACATGGACAAGTCCCTCGGAGGCGTGCACGAGGCGACGAAAGCCTTCGACGTCGTTGGCGGCGTCTGGAAGGCGGTGCCAAACGCTTTTGGTGGAAACGCGTTCGTGTACCGCACGGACTGGTTCAAACAGAACGGTGTCAGCGTCCCCAAAACGTGGGACGAGTTCATGAAGGCCGCCGCTGTGATGAAAAAAGCCGGCAAGCCTTTCGGTCAGTCACTGGGGCATTCGTTCGGCGACCCGCCATCGTTCTGGTACCCGTGGCTCTGGGCATGGGGCGGCAAAGAGGTCGAGACCGACGGCAAGACCGTGGCACTCGATAGCCCGGAAGCGTTGACGGCGGTTGAGAAGGCCGTCGAGTTGTATAAGACCGGCTTGGTTGAGGCTGGCCTGGCTTGGGACGACACCAGCAACAACCGCGCCTACGCGGCCGAGGAAATCTCCTGCACCATAAACGGGCCCAGCATCTACATCAACGCGGGCCGCGCGGCGGCTACAGACGCGAACGCCAAGCGTGTCTATGAGAACTCAGACCACTTCCTGCACCCGGCCGGGCCCAAGGGTGTGTTCAGTCTTGTCGGGCCATACAGCATCGGCCTGATGAACTACTCTAAGAATCAGAAAGCGGCCAAGGACTTCCTCCTGTGGCTGCATCAACCCGACCAGTATAATGCGTGGCTGGAAAGCGGCGGCGGTTATCTGCAAGGGACCTTCAAGAAGTATGACGATGCACCGGTCTTCAAGAATAACCCCAAGATGAAGCCATACGGTGACTTGCTTTCCAGCGGGAGCATCAAGTGGGTCGGTTGGCCGGGCCCGTTGAGCGCGGCGGCCTTCCGCGCTTACAACAACTATACCGTTGTTGACCTGTTTGCCAAGGCCTGTGCGGGCGAGTACACGCCCAAGGCCGCGATCGCGTGGGCCGTCGGGCAGCTGAAGAATGTTTACAAATAGCAGTAGCGCACACAAACTGATTTCGTAGCTCGGCAACTGCACAAGGGCGGGTCACTCCCGCCCTTGTATTTCAGGAGCGTTATGGCGTTATCGGAAGAACTTGCCACGTCCAAACTGGTGAAGGTCGGCCTCGCGGCCCGCGTCCCGCAGCGCCGCCGGGCAAGGACGATGGGCGAGTGGTTAAACCGCGAAGACGTGCTGGGTTATCTGTTATTGCTGCCGGTTTTGACAATCCTGGGCGTCTTCGTCGCGTACCCGTTTGTTTATGGCGTCTGGCTGGCGTTCACCGACACCACGATTGTTCACGCCGGTAAGTTTACCGGACTCGACAATCTCCAGCGTCTTCTTGACGATTCCATCTTCCAACAAGCGGCCAGCAACTCGTTCATTTATACCGGCGTGACCACCGTCTTCAAGCTGGCACTTGGGCTTGCAATGGCCGCGGTCTTGAACATACGGTTCCGGGGAAACCGGTTCGTGCGCGCAGCCACCTTGCTGCCATGGATCATCCCAACCGTGCTCAGTACGCTGGCGTGGAAATGGATGTTCGACGCATCGTTCAGCGTATTCAACTATGTGTTGGCGTCAGTGGGCATATTGGGCCCAACGTGGCTGGGTGTCTGGCCGTGGCCGATGGTTTCCATTATCGTGGTTAACATCTGGCGCGGGATGCCATTTTATGGCATCAGCTTCCTGGCCGGAATGCAGACGATCCCGCAGGAACTGTATGAAGCGGCCACGATAGACGGCGCGTCCGCCTGGTCGCGCTTTATGCATATTACCCTTCCTTTACTGCGCCCGGTTATCACTGTGGTGCTGCTCCTCTCAACGATCCTAACCTTCGCTGACTTCCAGATTGTCTATGTGCTGACGGGCGGTGGGCCAGCTAATCTGACCCACCTATTCGCGACGTATTCATTTCAGATTGGCTTGCGCGGCCTAGAGATTGGCGTCGGCGCAGCCATCTCGCTGTTCATGTTCCCCATCCTGGCCATTGTCGTGTTCTTGACGCTTTGGACCCTGCGGAAGGAGCAGTAAGCACGGCGCGACCGGCCACACCCAATGCGACACGAATCCACGCGCCAAAGTTAGACATGGGCACTCAAATGCGGGGCTACGCCGTCGTGCGACGGGCGATCATTGTGTACGTGCCCGTCGCACTGCTAGTGCTGATAACGCTGTTCCCGTTCTACTGGATGGTGATCACCGCGTTCAAGCCCAATCAAGAGCTGTACGACCACGCCGTCAGCCCGTTCGTGATCCTGCATCCCACGCTGGAACATTTCCAATATCTCTTTGAGCGCACCCACTATGCCGACTGGCTGCGCAACACAATGGTCGTGTCGGTAATCGCCACGCTGATCTCGCTGGCGGCCTCTGTGATGGCGGGCTACTCGTTGGGGAGACTGCGCTATCGCGGCGCGAATTGGCTCGGCTGGGCCATCTTTGTGACCTACTTGGTGCCGCCAACCCTGCTATTTCTGCCGCTGACCGATGTCATCAGCAACTTCAACATTTTCGGCTGGGAACCCCGACTGCTCAATTCGATCTGGTCCCGCTTGCACTGCCGGGCTTGCTCTCCGTGGCGATCTTTTCTTTCACGCTCTCGTGGAACGAGTTTATCTACGCGTTGGTATTTCTCTCGGACGTAACCACGAAGACGGTTCCGGTCGGGGTGGTATCTGAGTTGATACGCGGCGACGTCTATTTCTGGGGCGAATTGATGGCCGGCGCGCTGTTAGGGTCGGTGCCGGTGGCGCTGATCTACTCGTTCTTTGTCGAATACTTTGTGTCGGGCCTGACGGCGGGGGCCGTGAAGGGCTAGATGACCACAAATTTGCTGGCTCATCCCTAAACTACTTGCAACGAACTAAGGCGGCGATGAACTTGGGTGTGATGCGTTTCAGGTTGACACTGTGTTCACACATCGCAATGTAACCCGACAGATGATCCTTATGCACGCCACGAAAGGGGCGCAGAAA
>JACQEC010000274.1 GCA_016200765.1 Chloroflexota bacterium
CCTGCACTTTCCGGGGAGCGCGACCACCAAGCTGACCCTGCAGGACCGCTATGAGATCGAGCGCAGGCTCGGCGCCGGGGGCATGAGCGTCGTCTATCTGGCGCGCGACCTGCGCTTTGGCGCGGTCGAGCGCTGGTGCGCCGTCAAGGAGATGGCGAATAAGGCTCCCGACCTGCAAGCGCGCCGGATGAATCTGGAGAATTTCGAGCGCGAAGCCAACATTCTGGCCAGCCTTAGCCATCCGGCCGTGCCGCGCGTCTACGACTTCTTCAGCCAGGACAGCCGCAGTTATCTGGTCATGGAGTTCATTGACGGCACCGACCTCGAAAAAATCTGGGCGCGCGCCAATGGGCCGCTCGATGCGAACGACGTCGTCAATTGGGCGCTTCAACTGTGCGATGTGCTGTCGTATCTGCACAGCCACCAACCGCCGGTCGTCTTCCGCGATGTCAAACCTTCCAATATCATGCTGACCCACCAACAGCCGCGCATCATGTTGATTGACTTCGGCATTGCGCGAATTTTTCAGACCGGCACGCGCGGGACGATGATCGGCACCGAAGGCTACGCGCCGCCGGAGCAGTACCGCGGTGTGGCGGAGCCGCGCGGCGACATCTACGCGCTGGGCGCATCGCTCCATCATCTGCTCTCGGGCCGCGACCCTCGCCTTGAAGCGCCGTTTACGTTTCAGGAGCGGCCCATCCGCGCCAGCAATCCCCGCGTGCCGCCGGCGCTCGAAGAGGCCATCAACAAGGCCCTTCACTACGAGTTGGATCAGCGCTATGCTACGGCTCAAGAGATGGGGCAGGCGCTGGCGCGGGCTTTCAAAATTGATGGACGGAGTGATGTCAGCGCGCCTGCGCGACCGGGAGCCGTGACCGCAGCAACCGGCGGTCGTGACGGCGCGGAATCCTCGTCGGTGGCGACAGGCCAAATTGATCAGGCGATGGCAAGCCCGTCGTCGGTCAAGCCGGTCTGGCAATTTAAGTGCGAAGATGAAGTGCGGTCATCGCCCCGTATTCTCGGCACAACGCTCTTTATCGGCTCGTACGACCACAACCTCTACGCGCTGGACGCCCGCACCGGCAAGTTCATCTGGAAGTACGCAACCGAAGGCGGCATTTCGTCCACGCCTTACCTGACGCCGACGGCTATTTACATTGGCTCGGAAGACAGCTCTCTGTATGCGCTTGACCCCAAGGGCGGGAAGGTGATCTGGCAATTCCGCACGAAGGGGCCGATTCGCTCGTCGCCGCGCGTGGCCGGCGATTTGATTATTGTGGGCTCGGACGACGGGGCGGTTTATGCCGTAACCCTCTCGCAAGGCACACAGGTCTGGCGATTCCCGACCTTGCAGAGCGTGCGCGCCACCCCTTTGATCGTGGGCGATATGGTGGCCGTCGGCTCGGATGACGGCCATGTCTATGCGCTCAATCTGAAAGATGGCCGCCAGCGGTGGAAGTACAACGCCGGGCGGTTTGTCATGTCCACCGCGTCGTATGACGATGGGTTGGTCGTCGTGGGCGCCGGCGATTGGGCGGTTCACGCGATCAACGCGCGCTCCGGTTGGTCAGTCTGGCGCGTGCGAACTGGCGGCCCGGTCGTTTCGTCCCCGGCCGTGGTTGAGGGCAGGGTCTATGTCGGCTCGGCAGATAACTGCGCGTATGCGCTGGACGTTCACACCGGCCGCGTCATCTGGAAACAAGCCATCGGCAGCCAGATTGCTTCGTCGCCGGCGGTGAGCGGCGATGCTGTATTCTTGGGCAGTGAGGATGGCACCGTTCACGCACTCGACGCGCGCTCTGGCAAGCCGCGCTGGTCATACAAAACGGGCGGCGTGATTACGTCATCGCCGCTGGCCCAAGATGGGCGTGTCTATATCGGCTCTACCGATCACCATGTTTATGCCTTTTCAGTTACCTAGCCGCGCTAAGGAGTTTGTGTGATGACGACCAATCAGTCTGAATGGAAAGCCAACGGGGAGCTTTTGCCCCGCCGCCCGCATTTGAGTGTCGGCTGGATGAGCGACGTCGGGCGACTGCGCGAGAATAACGAGGATGCGCTGCTGGTCTTGACCAGCGACCTTGAGCGTGGCGAAGAAACACAGTCCATTGGCTTGCTGGCGGTGGCCGATGGCATGGGAGGCTACGAACACGGCGAGCGCGCCAGCGAGATGGCGGTGCGGGTGGCCGCGGAGGTCATGCTGAGAAGCTTTGTCGCGAAAGCCTTACTCGGCTCTTCGGGCGGCGAGTCTCTGATTGAACTTATGCGCGGCGCGGTGAGCGAGGCGCACCATCAGGTGCAACAGAACTTGCCGGGTGCCGGAACCACCCTTACGCTGGTGCTGGTGGCCGATGAGAGCATAGCCGTCGCGCATGTCGGCGACAGCCGCGCTTACCTCTGCCGTGACGGCGCGGTGCGCCAGTTGACCCGCGATCACTCGCTAGTGGCGCGGCTGGTGGAGACCGGCCAGCAGACGTTGGAAGAAGCGTCCACCGATCCGCGCCTCAACGTGCTCTATCGCGCGCTGGGTCAGGCCGATGAGCTGGACGTAGATTTCCAATTCGGTGAATTTCCAGCGGGCAGTCGTTTGTTGCTCTGCTCGGATGGCTTGTGGGGGCATGTGGATGCGGACGTGCTGGAAAAGGTTCTGTGCGCCGCCGGCGACCCCAACGCGGGATGCGCCCAGTTGGTTGATCTCGCCAACCAAGCCGGAGGGCCGGACAACATCACGGCGATACTCGCGATTCGCGAATAGAACGCGGCGGCCGGGCATGAGGCCACCGAAATCCGTTCATCCGTTATCCTAATCCGTTGATAGCCACCGTGCCAACGCTTTTGCGGGACGACTAATGTCAGCACAGCGCACGTATTACGACCTGTTGGAGCTTGAGCCGGATGCCACGCCGGAGCAGATCAAACGCGCCTACCGCCGCATGGTCAAGCAGGTTCATCCGGATATCAGCGCGAAGGAAAACACCACCGCCGAGTTCCTTGAGCTGCAGCGCGCCTATGAGACGCTTGGCGACCCGCAAAAGCGCGAGGCCTATAACGCGCGCCTCGGTGTGCGCCGCCCGCCGCGCGTGAGTCAGGCGGTCTTTCGCCTTCAACTGCGGAGCAGTCATACGCAGTTGCCCAGCCTCGACGAACCCCAGATGCTCTATGCCGTGGCCGACATCCGCGCTTCTCTATACCTGCGCACGAAGCGCACCAAGCGGCCGCAACTCAACCTGTGTCTGGTGCTCGACCGCAGCTTATCCATGGATGGCCAGCGCCTGCGGCAAGCCAAAGAAGCGGCGCTCTTCCTCGTTGATAAGCTGGACAAGGACGACATCCTCTCGGTGGTCGTGTTCAGCGACCGCGCGCGCAATATCGTGCAGGGGCAGGCCGCGACCGACCGTAGCGGCGCCAAGGCCGCACTGGCCAGCGTCCGCCCGTGGGGCGGCACCGAACTCCTACAGGGGTTAGGCGCCGGCATGGCCGAGATATACAAGTGGCGCACCCCGGACACGCTCGACCATCTGATCTTGCTGACCGACGGGCACACCTATGGCGACGAAGCTGGCTGTCTTGAAGTCGCCGACGCGGCCAGCCGCGACAAGATTGGCTTGACGTTGCTGGGACTCGGCGCGGACTGGAACGATCAACTGCTGGATGAGATGGCCGCGCGCAGCGGCGGCTATTCCGCTTTCGTTGACTCACCAGACAAACTGGTGGATGTGTTTCAGGAGCGATTCAGCCAGCTGGCAAACGTGGTTGCGCGCAATCTCCAACTGACGCTTCACACCGATGCTAACGGTCAGATCAAGGATGTGTTCCGCCTTAGCCCGGACATTTCGCGTCTGTCGCTCCAAAACGACCGGTTGATGTTGGGCGCGCTGGAGGTGGATCAA
>JACQEC010000275.1 GCA_016200765.1 Chloroflexota bacterium
CTCTCACTGAAAGTTAAGGCTCAGCAAACCGCTAAATCGCTGTACCAAGTCAAAACCGATTTGTGGCGCGACTACCTGCGCGCCGAACTGCGTAGCCCCCACATTCCTGCCTTTCAGCCCATCTAAGCGAAAGTCCTAAATACTTAGCAACGTCATCTGGTTGGTCAGTCTAGAGGAGGATTGTTGTGGCCTTAAAGGCATCCGAGAAGGAGACCATCATCCGGCAATATCATACCCATGACCAAGACACCGGCTCGCCCGAAGTGCAAATTGCGCTGTTGACGACCCGCATTAACCAGTTGATCGAGCATCTGAAGGCGCACAAGCAGGATCACGGCTCGCGCTACGGTTTGCTCAAACTCGTCGGCCAGCGCCGCCGCCATCTGACCTACCTAAGCAAGAAAGATGCGGCCCGTTACAAGGAGGTTATTGCTAAACTTGGGTTGCGCAAGTAGAACCCGGCAGTCGCTGTGTTTTCCCCGGTATGGGGTTTTCGTCTATTGTGGTTTTGGAGTAAAAAATTAACGAGTAGAGGAGAGCCTTTGCTCCTCTGCTCGTTTTTTTATGCGTCCCGGACGGCAGGAATTGGAGAATGCATCCAACCCCGGTTGGATCCAGTTTCCAGTCCCTGACTTCTGGGCTATTTTCGGTTGACACAGGAGTCAGTGATGGAAAAGAATTACGCCGCTAAGATCGGCGAACACGAAGTGCAAATCTCGACCGGCAAATTGGCCGGTCTCGCCGGCGGCGCAGTGACGGTGCGCCTCGGCGACACGTTGGTGCTGGTCACCGCCACTGCCAGCAACGCCCCCCGCCCCGACATAGATTACTTCCCTCTGTCGGTTGAGTTTGAGGAAAGGCTGTACGCCGCCGGTAAAATCCCCGGCTCGTTCTTCCGCCGCGAAGGGCGGCCCAGCGAAGCCGCCATTCTCGTCGCCCGCCTGATTGACCGCCCGCTCCGGCCGCTCTTCCCCAAGGATTTCCGCAACGACGTGCAGGTGGTGGCGACCACCATCTCCTACGATGGACAGCACTATCTGGACATTCCCGCCATCATCGGCGCGTCTGCCGCGCTCATGATCAGCGATGTCCCGTTTTACGGCCCCATCGGCGCGGTGCGCGTCGGCCTGATAGACGGCCAGTTCGTGATGAACCCGACCGCGACCCAGATGGAGCAGTCGTCGCTTGACCTGCGAATCGCCGGCACGAAGGAAGCGATCCTGATGGTTGAAGCCGGGGCCAAAGAGGTGCCGGAAGACGTGATGCTGAAGGCGCTCAACGCGGGCCACGCGGCGATGCAAGACGTGATCGCGTTGCAGCTGCAGATGGCGCAGGAAGTCGGCAAGCCCAAGGTGAGCTACCCCTCCACTGCGTCCAAGAAAAGCATGCAGGAAACGGTGCATACCCAGATCGGCAGCCGTATCGCCGGCGTGCTGGCGCAGGGGCTGACGAAGGAAGCGCGGGAAGCCGCGCTGGACACCATCGAGGATGAACTGCGCGCCTCGCTGGCCGACCTCGACCCGGCGGAAGTGAAAGCCCACTTCGACGCGGCCATGAAGAAGGAAGTGCGCAACGCCGTTCTAAGCCGCGGCGTGCGCCCCGATGGCCGCGGCCTGAAGGAGATTCGCCCGATTAGCTGCGAGGTGGGGCTGTCGCCGCGCGCCCACGGCTCCGGCCTGTTTACGCGCGGGCAGACGCAGGTGCTCTCCATTGCCACGCTCGGCACGGTGGGCGAAGAGCAGTCGCTGGACGGTTTGCGCCCCGAAGATTCCAAGCGCTACATCCACCACTACAACTTCCCGCCGTTCAGCACCGGCGAAGCCTACCCGATGCGCGGCCCGCGCCGCCGCGAAATCGGCCACGGCGCGCTGGCCGAAACGGCTCTGCGCTCGGTGGTCCCCGATGAAAAAGAGTTCCCGTACACGGTGCGTGTCGTCTCCGAGGTGCTCTCGTCCAACGGCTCAACCTCGATGGGCTCGGTCTGCGCCAGCACGCTCGCGCTGATGGACGCCGGCGTTTCGATCAAGGCGCCGGTCAGCGGCATCGCCATGGGCCTGATCACCGACGAAGCCGGGCGCTATGCGGTGCTCTCGGACATTCAAGGCATGGAAGACGCGCTGGGCGACATGGACTTCAAGGTCGCCGGCACCGCCAAGGGTATCACCGCCCTGCAGATGGATATGAAGATCAAGGGACTGCGCCCCGACATCATGGAGCAAGCCCTGCGGCAGGCGCGCGAAGGCCGCCTGTTCATTCTGGACAAGATGCTGGCGGCCATTGCCAAGCCGCGCGAAGAGATGAGCCCGTACGCCCCGCGCGTGACGGTCATCCAGATTGACCCGGAGAAGATTGGCAAGGTCATCGGCCCCGGCGGCAAGACCATCCGCGGCATGATCGAGCAGTTTAACGTGAAGATTGACGTGGAAGATGACGGCTCGGTCTTCATCTCGTCGCCCGACGGCGGCGGCGCGGCGGCGGCGGTGGCGATGATTCGCGGCATGACCGAGGACCCCAAGATTGGCGACATCTATACCGGCAAGGTCAGCCGCGTCGCGGACTTTGGCGCGTTTGTGGAAATCCTGCCGGGCGTGGATGGCATGGTGCATATCTCGCAGTTGGCCGATTACCGCGTCAACCGCGTCGAGGACATCGTGAAATTGGGCGATGAGCTGACGGTGATGGTTGTGGATATTGACCCCGCGGGCAAGATTCGCCTCTCCCGACAGGCGGTGCTGGCCGGTTGGACGGCCGAGCAGGCGCGCGACCATGACCGCAAGCCCGGCAGTGGCGGTGGGCGGGATGGCGGGCGCAGTGGCGGGGGTGGCGGACGGCCACCCTTCCGCGGCGGCGACCGCGGTCCACGCCGGTAAAAGAGTCAGGTCTGCCTGAATCAATCCCGAGGGCGCAGATAATCTGCGCCCTCGGGTTGTGCGCCGGATAGGAACTTTGGGCCATGTCGCGGCGTTTAGGCTGATGGTAGAATGAGGGCGCGCGGGGCAGGGGTGAAGCCGAGGCAAGGGGTTATCTGCGCCGGCGTCACCTTTGCGCCTTTCGCTTCGTCCCGCATAGCGCGGCTTATGGGTGAGATGGGTTGTGTGTGCCGAAGCAATCTCCTTTGCAACGTGACGATATTCTGAGCTTGGATGCGGGACGCGCTCGTGCTTTGACAGTGAGATGTGTCTCAGGCTATAATCACGGTTGAGCAGTTCCGCATAAGCGCACGATGAAACAGGGGGCGAAGGCGGGGCATTCAGGTTGCGTTGGATGAACACGGCTCGTGCTCTGTGTTTCGCCCCTCACCTCGTTGGATAACCCACTAAATCTTCCCGAAAGGAGGCCATGCGAACTCACATCACCCTATAGACTGAACCCCGGACGAGAAATTTAACGATGTTGCCTTATTTACGCCCAAGGAGATAGAGTACTTTAATGAAAAAAATCGCAAGTTTCACAGTTAAGAGCCTGCTGTTGATCGCGCTGGCGCTGATGTTTGTGGTGGCGCTGGACAACGGCAGTGAGTCGGCCTCCGCGCAAGGCCCCGATGGCGCGACCGTCGGCCGCTCCGAGAAGCACGACGTTTCAGCCGCCCTGCGCACCATCGCGCCGGTTCGCGTGCAGGCTCAGAAGTTCGAGCGCGAAAACCCGATGGCACCCGTCCGCCTGCAGAAGGAAGGCGCTGATGAGGCCCTGCAGACCGCGGCCCCGTCCGGCGCGATGCCCGCGCCCATTGCCAACTTCGCCGGCGTCAACACGGCGGGCAGTGGTTGCACTTGCTACCCGCCCGACACCAACCTTGATGTCAGCGCGACGCAGGTCTTCCAGACCGTCAACCTTGCCTTCGAAATCTGGGACAAGGCTGGCAACGTTCTGTATGGCCCCGCCCACAACAACACCATCTGGAGCGGCTTCGGCGGCACGTGCGAAACCCAGAACAACGGCGACCCGGTGGTCAAGTATGACCGCATGGCGAACCGCTGGGTGTTTATGCAGTTCGGCCAGTTGAGCGCGCCCTACAACCTGTGCCTGGCCGTCAGCCAGACGAGCGACGCGCTCGGCGCGTGGTATCGCTACTCGTTCGTCGTCAGCAGCAACCAACTGCCGGACTATCCGAAACTAGCCGTGTGGCCTGACGGCTACTATGTCAGCATCAACGCCTTCACCAACGGCGCCACCTGGGCCGGCCCCAAGCCGTATGTCTTTGACCGCGCTTCCATGCTGAACGGCGCGGCCGCGACCTTCCAGACCTTCACCTCGCTGGGCAGCACGCACGCCCCACAATTGCCCTCCGATCTGGATGGCGTCACGCCACCGCCTGCCGGCGCGCCGAACTACTTCGTAGAATTCGGCAACCCGCAGAAGTGGTACGCGTTCCACGTGGACTGGGCGAACTCGGCCAACTCCACCTTCACCAACTATGCCAGCACCAGCGTGGCCACGTTCAGGATAATCTGCGCAAACACCCGCTCGTGCATCGCCCAGCCCGGCACCACGGTCAAGTTGGACGCGATTGGCGACCGCTTGATGTACCGGTTGTCGTATCGCAACTTTGGCACCTATGAGTCGCTGGTCGCCAACCACACCGTGCAGGTTAGCCGCGGCGTGGCCGGCGTGCGCTGGTATGAGTTCCGCAACCCATCGGCGCCAACCGTCTTCCAGCAAGCCACGTACTCACCCGACGACAACGCGCGCTGGATGGGCAGTATCGCGCAGGACAAGCAGGGCAACATGGCCCTCGGCTACAGCGTGTCCAGTAAGACGAATAACGTGTTCCCGTCTATTCGCTACGCTGGCCGCCTCGCGACCGACCCACTGAACCAGTTATCGCAAGCCGAGACAACCCTCATCGCGGGCACCGGCTCGCAGACTGGCAGCGCCGACCGCTGGGGCGACTACTCGGCCATGCAGGTTGACCCAACGGACGACTGCACTTTCTGGTACACCACCGAATACTACATCACCACCGCCAGCGTCAATTGGCAGACCCGCATCGGCTCGTTCAAATTCCCCGGCTGCAATTAGGGGAGTGTTGATAAGTTAGCAAGGCACGGGGTTACACTCTGTGTCTTGAAGGTAGGAAGCACAAGCCCGACCTTGATACAAGGTCGGGCTTGTTGTTTGCTATCGTCTGGGGAGCAGGCTTCAGATGGAAGGGCACAGCGCCTGATTTCCGAAATCGAGCGGCGCATAGTTGTCCGACTGAAGCCTGCCCTCCCGCGTTATCGTTTGGAGAGCAGGCTTCAGCCCAATGGCATTAAGTTAAGCGGTGAGCCGCCGGCGATAGCGCTGATGACGCAGACTGCGCGAATGTTTCAGGACCCGACGCGGGAGGTGACGCCCCTCCCGTTGGCGTGTCGGACTGAGCTGAAACAAACGCTCCAAG
>JACQEC010000276.1 GCA_016200765.1 Chloroflexota bacterium
CATCGTTGCCGCCGAAGAAGTCGTGGACAACCTGTCAAAGGTCTACGAGAAGCGCGCCAAAGCGCAGGCCTTGCGGCGGCGGAGCGACGCCGATATTTTTGCGATGTTGGGGCAACCTCTGCGCTCCCACACGATACTTTATCCCGACCTGGATGAGGATTACGCGCGCGCTCACTACGCCATCACGCGGCTTATGGGTGTAACAGGCTTGTTCGCAACCTTTCCTCGCCGAGTGCTGATCATCTCAAGCGACCTGTTGCCGCTGCCCGGTTTCCCGACCACAGGCGCCGGCTTGCGGGCGTGGTCTATTGGTCAGGGGTTGAGGGCACGCGGCCACGAAGTTCTGTTTTCGATGCCGAAGGCCGCCATGGTGGGGCGCAGCGCAAGCGGCGAGGGGTGTATTGCTGATCTGTTGTGGGAACAGGGGCAGCTCGACGAGGTGGTCGCCCGCGCTGGCCCCGATGTCGTGGTGGCTTGCGGCTGGTCAACGCTGGCGCACCTCCAACACGCGACGGTGCCGGTGGTGCTAGACCAGCACGGGCCGCATCTCCTTGAGCGCGGTTTCCAGAAACACCTCGACGAATCTACGAACACCGCAGAGAAACTGCGGGGACTGTCGAAGGCAGACTTCTTCACATGCGCGGGCGAACGGCAGCGCCGCTACTTCCTGCCGTGGCTTCAGCGCGCGGGATTCGAAGACCCAGAGGGCGATTCTGCTGTAATGCCGGTTTCACTGGGCGGGCAGTGGCCTGCGGTGGAGCGCCGCGACGGGGAGACGACATTTGTCTATGGCGGCGTTTTCTTGCCCTGGCAAGACCCATCGCTTGCGCTGACCACATTGGTTGAGCGGATGGAGGCGCTTGGACGAGGGCGATTGCGCATCTTTGGCGGCGAGCACCCATTCATCCCGATTGATACGCAGTCGTTTCAGCAGTTGAAAGAACGGCTTGCCAAGAGCCGGCGCGTCGAGGTTTCACCCATGCTGCCGCGCGAGGCCTTATTGGCGGAATACCAAAAGGCGCACGTGGCTATAGACCTCATGAAGCGCAATCCCGAGCGCGAGCTGGCTTTTACCACGCGCACGGTCGAATACTTGTGGTGCGGTCTGCCGGTCATCTATAATAACTACGCCGAACTGGCTGATTACATCGGGCCCGCCAACGCGGGCTGGTGCCTCGATCCGGAGGATCGGAGCGCGATGGTCACGGTCTTCGATGAGATTTTGCTGCACCCGAACATTCTGACGGAGCGCTCGCGCCGCGCGCGGCAGATCGCCGAAGAGCGGCTTAACTGGTCCGAGAGTATTGAACCTCTCGATCAGTTCATACGGATGCCCTACAAACGCAGGGTTCCAGTTCAAACTCAAACGCCCGTGGCGCCGGAGCCAGCGCCAACGTCTGTGCCGCGCGCGAAAGGTGTCCGGCAATTGGCGGGCGAGGCTCTGTTCCATTACCGCCGCGGCGGCGTGAAGACCATGAGCGTTGAGACAATCGGATTTCTCCGCCGCCAACTCGCACAACGCAGATGAACCGTCCTACGCCGTTGGAGACGGTTCCGGACATCACGGTCATTATCGTGAACTACAACGGCCGGGATTATCTGCCCGATTGCTTGCAGTCGCTGGCCGAGCAAGATTACCCGCGCGAGCGATTGCATATATTGGTTGTGGACAACGGATCAACTGACGCCTCGCTCGGCTGGCTGGCCGACCACTATCCGCAGGTCGCCGTCAGGACGCTTGAACGGAACCACGGCTTTGCCGAGGCCAACAACATAGGGGCGCGCGAGGCTACGACGCCGCTCATCGCATTTCTCAACAACGATATGCGCGTTCATGCGCACTGGTTGAGCGCGCTGGCGGCGCAACTACAAACTGCGCCGGACCTAGCGGCCGTTGGCTCGACGATCTTGTCTTGGGACGGTGAGCGCATAGATTTCGCGCAAGGCGTGATGAACTACTATGGTATGGCCTATCAGCGAGACGCCGGGCGCCCCGCCGAACTGTATGTTGGAGCCGCACCGCGCGAAGTGTTGTTCGCCTGCGGCGGCGCCATGCTCATTGACCGCAAGCTATTCGCGGAGTGCGGCGGCTTTGACGAAAACTATTTCGCTTACTTTGAGGATGTTGACCTGGGCTGGCGTCTCTGGCTGATGGGGTACCGCGTCGTCACCGTGCCGGCGGCGGTGGCGTACCATCGTGTGCACGGCACCGGCGGGCGCGTGCCGTTCTTCCAGCGGCTGGTTCTCTACGAGCGCAACGCGCTGCGTACATTGTTCAAGAATGCCGACGAAAAGCACTTCTGGCGCGTCTTCTCGGCGGCGTTGCTGTTGGCCTTCAAACGGCAGGAACGCTGGCTGAAATTGGGCGGCTGGCCGGAAGCCGAGTTCCGGTTTGGCGCGGCGGTGGGGGACGACTTGACCTTGAAGGCCAACCGCGAGGCGCTGGCACTGACCGCCGCAGTTGGCGATGTGGTTGACGGAATTGTAGAATTGGGCGCGCTGAGGGCCAAGATTCAAGCCAGCCGGCGGCGTAGTGACGAGGAGATATTCAGATTATTCACCGAGCCACTGCGCACCCATATCATCCAGCATACGGAGTTGGACGAGGCATACGCCGTTTCCCACTTCGCGGTCAGCGAGGCGACTGGAGTAACATCGCTGTTTGCGTCGGTGCCGAGGCGCATCTTATGGTTTGCCGATTCCACCGATGCAGCCGGCGGCCGGCCAAAGCAGATCGCCAACGACTTACGCGGATTGGGTCATGAGGTCACGTTGGTCACTTCAACAAGTACGGACGTGCCAACCAGCCCCACTGCCGAGCAAGTCACATGCCGTGAGACTGAATGGAGTAAGTTGCTCCAAAACGTAAATCCGGATATTATCGGAGTGTCCGTTGAGAAACGCGTGCCTCCTTTTCCCCGCTGTTACCAGCCGACCGTGATTGATTGGGGTGGCGCGCCCCAAATCGGGGCTAGCGACGTGCTAGGTGCCAGTTTGCGGCAGGCCGATTTTGTGGTCTTCAGTTCCGAGGCGCAGCGAATCCATTATGCCGACTGGCTGGACAGAGCGGGCTTTAATGACAGGAACCGGCAAACGGCCGTGATTGGTTCGACGACCGATCAACCGGTGGTCGTGGCTGATGGATTAGCTCAACTCGATTACTTTTGCCGCTTTCCGCGGAGGCGAGTGCGGAGTGCCGCGCAGGGACCGCCGCTGACTGCGACCCAACCGCCGAGCGCGGCCACAGCGCCACCCGTGGCTCGCAAAAGCGCCCGGCAGTTGGCGAGAGAGGCCGCTTTGCATTACAGACGAGGCGGGCTTAGAACACTGACCATCGAGACGCTGGGATTCATCGTGCGACAAATTTCGAGAGGCTAGGGGGAATATGGGAGGGAAGCCCTGCGTGAAGAAACTCAATGTCGTATTGCGCCTGAAGCGGCCCCGCATTGGCGTCGCGGGAAAGCACGTCCGTCTGACGCATGCGGTACCGATAGGCTTACTGCTACTGCCGGTCATCTGGTTCATCGTAAGCCCTCACCACATCTTTGCCGACCTCATGTCATCGCCCGGTTTGACGGTGACGGTGACGGAGCCCAATGGGGTGGGCGACAAGTTCAAGGAAGAGACTGATTTTGCCACGGTGGTACTGGGCGATCCGTGGGATATGAATCAGTCCACGGACATCAAGGTCAACGGGCCGGTGGATAACCCGGGCAGGGGCTTCGGCGGCGCGTCGTTTGCAAGCGGGGTATTCAGCGGCACAACTATCTCTAACGACGCCTACTTTTGGCTCCTGCATCAGGGCTATCCCCAGGCCAACAATGTGGACCCTCACAGCGGTCTGGTGAACCCCATTGACGCCAGCAAGTACACGCGCCTGACCTTCAGGCTTTACCGGGATGATGGGAATACCAACGTGCCAGTCCGGGTCTACTGGTATAAAGCAGGCGATGAGGTGACAGGCCAGCCATCCGGCACATCGGTTGGGCTGACTCCGTATGCGGGGTGGCACGTCTATTCGCTCGATCTGTCAAATCCAGCTAATGCCTCCACGGGATCATGGTCGGGTCAAATTACCGGCATCCGCATTGATCCCACATCTACATCCGATGCCACATTTTCGGGCAAGCTAGTACAATTGGACTGGGCTCGCCTCACCGACCCGACGAGCGGTACCACGTACAATGTCACGTGGACTAGCAACCTTTCTTCGGGGTCGGCGCTGGCTTCCGTATTCCTTGACGACGACAACAACTTCAACAATGGTACGTTAGCCACGATTGGCGCAAGCATTCTCGTGACCAACACAACCGGAGCCTATGCCTGGAAGCCACAGGGGATGCCGCCGGGGAATTACTATGTGCACGTCTCGATGGGCACCGATTACGCGGGCGTTGTGCGCGGAGATCCGTGGGACTTCAATCAATCTACGGACTATGTGGCGACCTACAATCTTTCTAACGTTGTGACCGCAGGCGGTATTTTTTCCGGCACTTCAACAAGCAACGACCCGCAGATTTGGATGAACGTTGACGCTACCAACCCGATTAGCACCAGCCTGTTCCACACGCTGGTCATCAGCATCAATGTGAGCTCGCGAGTTGACTTTATGGTCCTCTGGACAAGGCAAGGTGATCCAGGCCCCTGGCAGGGGCAAAGTAGATTCGTCAGTATCGATCCGGGGTGGCGGGCAGTCAGCATCGAATTAAGCAATCCCAGCAATATTGCCTTGGGTAGCTGGTCCGGATCGGCGACCGATTTCCGCGTTGATCCGGGAACTGTATCCGGCGTGACATACCAGATCGCATGGGTGGGGGTGACTTCAGGTGTGACGCCGACGCTTGAAAGCGATCTTTCTCCGGCAGTGGGCACCAGCACCGGCCCGCTGACGGTTAACCAAGCACCCATTGCAACGTTCATAGCCCCGAGCATGACGAGCGGCGATGATTACGCGACGACGGTGCTTGCGGCTCCGTGGAATCCAGGGTTGAGCAGTACGTTTGTGCGCACCGATGAATTGACGAATACGATTTATGCGGGCAATATCCTGACCGCGACGAGCGTCAGCGGGTTACACGTTGGATGTGGAGTTGGTGACTGCGGCGACCCAGAGTTGTGGCTTAATGTCAGCCCCGATCCGAGCCGGTTCATTGACGCCGCCCGCTTCAAATACATCACACTGAAATACTGGAATGAAATCGAGCAAGATGTGTTCGGCGGATCTGTTTTGCGGTTCCTGTGGACGCCGACGATCTTCCCGAACGACATCTCAACGATTGATGATGTGGTTGTGCGCGATGGTTGGCCTTCCTACACCGCTGCCGATGGCTATCACACTTATCAGTTCAACTTGCAGAACTTGCTGATGGAGCCGGAAGGTGGAGTTTGCACGGTGGCTAACTGCTGGGGCTGGAACGATTCCCATGGCCGTATATCGCAGCTCCGCTTTGACCCTATTGAGGTGCCATACGGTTCAACGTTTCACGTGCAACAAATCCTGCTCACTGCCGATCCGGTCGCGAGCGGGTCTTACACGATTTCGTGGTCGCTCCAAAACACCGACGACACGGCAACAGTCAGCGCGTATTACTACACCAACCCGCTGTCGAAAACGCTCATCGGATCCGCACAGCAGCCAACCAGCACACTGGTGTGGAATACGACCCCGCTGCCCAGCGCGACCTATACCGTAGAATTGCAGGTCAACGACGGCTACAACACGACGATCTGGCCAAGCCGAGTGCCGGTTATCGTCCGTCCGCCGCCAGTGATTACGTTGACGAAACCAACGGGCAGCGACCAGGTAACGCGCGCTCGCGAGTTTTCGGAAAATGTCCTGGGAAATACCTGGGACATGAGCTCGTCGGCGGACATTGACGCGAGCCAGATCCCGCAGATCACGCCACCCGTGTTTGCTAACGGCGTGATGTCGTTCACGACAACGGGCACGGATCCGTCCTTCTGGTTGAGCTGGGACAACGCAAGGCCGATTGACGCCAGCCTATACAAGACCTTCTGCTTTCGGATGTACTCCAGTCAGGCCAGCCAGTGGCAGGTGTTCTGGTACGATCAAGCGGAGGTCGCATACAGTTCGAACTTGAGTTTGACGCTGCCGGGTTGGAATACCTATAGCGTGGATTTATCCACCTACCCGAATTGGACCGGCTCACTCAAGCGTCTGCGGCTCGACCCCGTGTTCACCGCCGGTATTCAATTGCAAGTGGACTGGGTGAAGCTCGTTGACCCTACCAATTCGTTTTATACGGCGACGTGGACAACGGCGAACGGGAGCGGCGCGCGGGTGTCGTTTTTCTACACGCAGACCAATACAACGTATAACGGCACGCTGCTGAAGCCGGATATAGATGCTGCGGCGGGCAGTCAAGTGCTTGACCTGTCGTGCCTCGATTTGGGGAGCTACTACCTCTATGCGTCCATTGACAATGGGGTTAACGCGGTCGGGTATGCCTTTAGCCCCGGGCCTCTGACGGTCACGCTGCCACCGACACCGGTGGTCACGTTGGCGAAGCCGTCTGGGAGTGATCAGGTGGTGCGCTGCGGCGAGTTTTCGCAGGACGTGCTGAGAAACGCATGGGACATGAGCTCGTCGGCGGACATTGACGCGGGCCAGATCCCGCAGATCACGCCGCCCGTGTTTGCTAA
>JACQEC010000262.1 GCA_016200765.1 Chloroflexota bacterium
TGCATCTCGATAAAGCCCTCCGCCAGCCAGAAGCGGCGCATCGCCATCTCGATGGTGGTCTGCACGCGGAAGATGAGCAGGTTTTCCGGCCGGCGCAGGTCGAGGAATCGCCAGTCAAGGCGCTTGTCGAGCGCGGTCTCGGTGCGCCCCGACAGGTCAATCGGCAACGGAGACTCGGCCGCGGAGGTGACGCGCAGCCCTCGCAGAAGCACCTCGACGCCGCCCAGGCTGACCTTCGGGTTCTCGACCGCTGTGCCAACCACCTCGACGGTAGATTCAAGCGTCAGGCTGGAAATCTGCTGGTTCAGCGGCGCGTTGGCCTCGGAGCGCGCCAGCGTGACCTGCACCATGCCGGTGGTGTCCTGCACGATCACAAACTGCACCGTCTTCTGGTCGCGAATGGTCTTGACCCAGCCCTGAATTTTGATCTCCGCGCCGAGATGCGCGCGAAGGTCGTGAACCGTGGTTCGTTGCATGGATTCCTCTATCAACTTCTGGGATGGAGTAAGAAGTAGGGAGTAAGGAGTAGGGCTGTTTCTCGCCTTGAGCTTGTCGAAGGGCGGTTGCCGCCCCTTACTCCTTACTTCCTACTCCCGAGTTGTAATCGGCGTGGATGGTGGCGAAGAGCAGGGTGTCGCGCAGATCGCCGCTCACGCCGCGCGAGTCGCGGCGCAGGGTGGCTTCGAGCGTGTAGCCCGCGCGCTGTGCCACCGCCGCACTGCGCCGGTTCAGCGCGTCACAGCGAATCTCGACACGCTCGGCCTTCAGCGTCTCAAAGGCGAAGCGGGTGATGCCGTTGACCGCTTCGGTGATGTAGCCCTGCCCCTCAAAGCGTTTGCGGCACCAGAAGCCGACCTCGAACAGCGGCACGCTCCAATCAATGCGGTGCAGGCCGCTGCTGCCGACCAGCGTTTCGGCGCCCTTGAGCCAGAGGCGCAGGCCCAACTCCTCGCGCCCCAGAAAGCGCGCGCGGTCGCGCCGCGAGTATTCTTCGGATTCGTCGGGCGTTGGCGCCTGCTGGGCCCAGGCCATCCATGGGCGCAGGCTGTCGAGGCTCTCGCACACAGCCGCGCTCAACTCGGCGCCGTCGCCGAAGCGCGGCGCGCGGATGACGAGCCGCTCGGTTTCAAACGCTTCGGGGATGTCGAGCAGAATCGGGTTAAGGGTCATGTCTAAAGTATTCTCCCCTCGCCTATCCTGAGGAGAGGGGCCGGGGGTGAGGTTTTCTGCGCCACGCCAGCAAGGCGATCATCTCCCACGCCATGTTCGCGCCGAGCAGTGCCGTGATCTGGCCGGGGCCGTCGTAGGCCGGCAGAACCTCGACCACGTCAAAGGCGACGAAGTTGATCCCCGTCAGGCCGCGCAATAGTTGCTGTCCGTCCGCGCCGCTGAACCCGCCGACTTCCGGCGTGCCGGTGCCGGGCGCGTAAGCCGGATCGAAGAAGTCAATGTCAAACGAAAGAAAGGCCGCCCCGCCGCCGACCTTACGCCGGATGTGCTCGACCACCTGCGCCGTGCCCAGCGCGCGCGCGTCGTCGGCGAGGATCACCTCGAAGCCGAAGTCGCGCGCCTGCTGGATGTCGTGCGGTTCGTAGAGCGGGCCGCGCATCCCGACCTGTATCACGCGCGAGCCGTCCAGCAAGCCCTCTTCCATCGCGCGGCGGATGGGCGTGCCGTGCGTGTACTTGTGGCCGAAATATTGATCCCAGACGTCGCCGTGCGCGTCGAACTGCGCCAGTCCAAGCGGCCCGTGCTTGCGCGCCGCCGCGCGCAGCTCGGCCAGCACAATGGAGTGGTCGCCGCCCAGCGCCACCGGCGTCACGCCGGCCTCGTGCAGGGGTTGGAGAAACGCCTCGATCTTCTCGTAGGAGTGCTCGATAAAGCCGGGCACGACCGCGGCGTCGCCGTAATCCACGCCGGATAAGTGGTCGAACAGGTTGACATCGTGCGCGAAGTGGTAGGGGCGCAGCATCGCCGACATCGAGCGGATAGCCTCCGGGCCGAAGCGCGTGCCGACGCGCCACGTCGCGCCGGTGTCGAACGGCAGGCCGACGACGGCAAAGTCCACATCCGCAGTGGTCTGCGCGAAGGGCAGGCGCATGAAGGTGCGCACGCCGGTAAAGCGCGGCGACTCAAGCGAATTAGCAGGAACGTATCGCGGCATCGTTATTTATCTCCCATAAGTTGCCCGACGGGCACGGAATAGACTTTGACACTCTGCGCCTTGCCGCGCAGCTGCACGGTTTCTTGCTCCTCGACGCGGATACGCTCGCTCAACCCGCGGCGACAGTTCTCGTCTATCAAAATCGGCTGGCCGATGACTTTGGTATGCGTCTCCAGCCGCGCGGCGACGATGACCGTATCGCCGACACAGGAATAGGTCGCGCGCGATTCGGTGCCGATATAGCCGGCAATCACCTCTCCCGACGCGATGCCGATGCCGACACGAATCTGCGCCTTGCGCTCGGCGGCCTGCGCGCGGTTGAACTGCTCAATGCGCTCCATCATCTTCAGCGCGGCGCGCACCGCCCGCTCGGGGTGGTCGGCGCGCGGCAGGGGCGCGCCAAAGATCGCCATCAGGCCGTCGCCGACGATCTGGTTGACGACGCCGCCCTCGCTATTGACGGCTTCAAACATGTGGCCGAAGTAACCGTTTAACAGCGCAATCGTCTCCGCAGGGGGCTGTGATTCGCTGATGCCGGTGAACGACCGGATATCACAGAAGAGGGTGGTGGCCTCCACCTGCTTGCCGCCCAGCGAGAAGCCGTAGGCGAGCAGTTCTTCGGCCACTTCCTCCGTCGCAAACTTTCCAAACAACTCGCGCTGCCAGTCGCGCAGGCGCTTCTTTTCCAGCGACGCGCCGATGCGCGCCTTCAACAGGATCGGGTTGAAGGGTTTGGGCAGATAGTCCTCGGCGCCCATCTCGATACACTTGACCACGCTGTCAATTTCGTCCAGCGCCGACAGGACGATCACCGGCAGGTCGCGCAGGACGGCATCGGTTTTAAGATGCTCAAGCACCTGATAGCCGTTCATCTCCGGCATCATGATATCGAGCAACATCAGGTCGAAGCGCTGTGCGCGCGCCATCTCCAGCGCCTGCCGCCCGTTGGCCGCCACCGCGACCGCGTGCCCCTCCCGCTCCAGACGGCGCGAGAGCACGTCACGGTTGGCCTCGTTATCGTCCACGACCAGCACCCGCCCGCGCCTCACCCCCGGCCCCTCTCCCAAGGATGGGCGAGGGGAGAAACCGCGGCCCTCGCTCGCCGCCGTGGCGGGCTCGGCCACGGCGGTGATCAGCGACAGAAAGCGCAGAGCCGCCGTGTGGATGCTTTGCAGGTCGGGCACGATCTCGCTCTGCCCCTGTTGTTGCGCGCGCGCAGTGTCCAGCAGTCGCAAACTATAGGCCGCGATAGCGTTGATGGGCGCTTGCATTTCCTGATGCAAATGCGCCAGAAAGGCTGACCGGTCCGCGCCCAGCCGGTCGTCGTCCACCTTGCCCGGCGCGAGGGCATCGTTCACAATGGCGAGGAGATGATGCGCCTCCGCGTGCAACTGCCGTAAATCGCCGGCGGCTGCCGACAGACTTTCGTGAGCATCTTCCAACAGCATCTCGCTGTAGCCGATGATCGCGTTGAGCGGTGTACGCAGTTCGTGGCGCAGGTTAGCAAAGAATGCTTTAGCGGATGGATTGCCCTCCGCCGTGTCGTCGGGCTGGCCCCCGACTGTGATCGGGGGCTGGCTCACAGCGCGGCCTTCCCGGCGTCTTTCAGGGCTAACAGCGATTCAATTTTGGCTAACAGCCGGGGCAGCTCGATGGGCTTGGTGTCGTAGTCATCGCACCCCATCTCCAGCGCTTTCTCGCGGTCGCCCGACATCGCATGAGCGGTGAGCGCGATGATGGGGATGGCGCGCGTGTCGGGCGCGGCTTTTAATTGCCGCGTGGCCTCCCAGCCGTCCAGCACGGGCAGACTCATGTCCATCAGGATCAGGTCGGGCATTTCGGCGCGCGCCTTGGCTATGCCTTCCTGACCGTCAACGGCGACAGCGACCTGATAGCCTCTGCGCTCCAGCCGCCGCGACAGCATATCGCGGTTCATCTCGTTGTCTTCGACGAGCAATAACTTAGGCATCGGTCGTTTGCTCCTTTGTCGGGTAGGGAGTAGGGCTTGTCACTCCTTACTCCATACTCCCTACTCCCTGCTTCCCCCGCCGGTAACGCTCGGCCAGCGCCTTCAACTGCGCCCGGTCAATGGGTTTGGTCAAGTATTCGGTCGCACCCAGCGCGTAGCCCAGGTCTTTTTCATCCACCACGGTGAGCATGATGACCGGCGTGACGGCCAATTCCGCATCGGCCTTCATCGCGCTCAACACCGCCCAGCCGTCCATGCCCGGCATCAGCACGTCGAGCAGAATCAGGTCGGGGCGCAGCGCTTTGGCCCAGCGCAGCCCTTCTTCCCCGGCCGATGCGCACTCCACCTGGAAGCCTTCATGGGTCAGGAGGCGCTGAAGCAGATCGCGCATAGCCGGCTCGTCGTCAATCACCAAGACGGTGCCGGTGGCGGGAGACGACGCCGAGAGATCACGCTTCGGCAGAACGCCTTGATCTGGCTCGACCGCCGGCGGGGGCTGTAAGCGGACGCTCGCCGGCAGGCGGACCGTGAAGGTGGAGCCCTGGCCTACCTTGCTGGTGACGGCGATCGTGCCGCCCATCATGCGGCAGAAGTGCTGGGTGATTGCTAAACCCAGCCCGGTGCCGCCGAATTTCCGGCTGGTCGAGGAGTCGGCTTGTGTGAACGCCTGAAAGATGTTATCCAAATGCTCCGGCGTGATGCCGATGCCGGTATCGCTCACGCGAAAGACCAGCCAGTCCAGCGCGTCTGCGGCGCGGCTGGCGGTCAGCGTGATCGTGCCCCGCTCGGTGAACTTGGCGGCATTGCTCAGCAGATTAAAGAGCGACTGGCGCACCTTGGTCAGGTCGGCATACATCGTGCCCAGGTCGGCCGGACATTCGACGCGCAACGTGTTGGCATTCTTGGCGATCAGCGGCTGGACGGTGCTGGCGACATCGGAAACCATCTGGGCCGCCTCGAAGGTCTCCAAATAGAGGCTCATCTTGCCGGCTTCGATCTTCGAGAGGTCTAGGATGTCGTTGATCAACCCTAAGAGGTGTTTGCCGGCCGTGTTGATCTTCTGCAGGTCGTTCAGGAAGCCCTGCTGTCCGAGGGCCTGCGCTTCCTCTTGCAGCATCTCGCTGTAGCCGATGATGGCGTTCATCGGCGTGCGCAGTTCGTGGCTCATGTTTGCCAGAAACACCGACTTGGCGCGCGTCGCCTCCAGCGCCTGATCGCGCGCCTCGGCCAGTTCGTGCGTGCGCTCGACGACCTTGGCCTCCAGTTGCCGCTCGGACTGCTTCAGCGCGGTGTTCGCCGCCTGCATCTGCGTTATCGCCTCATTATAGCGAACCCAATAGAACCACAGGTACCAGAAAAGCAGGCAGATGCTGAATGGCACTCCCGCGATAATCGCCCAGTTCGCCAGCGAATCGGAGAGGGGGGCGGCCCGTATGGCAATGGCCAGACCCGTCAGCACGGTGCCAGCCATGAGAGCCACCTCCCTGCGCCAGCTGATGAACGGCAGGGCGATGATGACCGGAATCGGCAAGACGAGCACGATAACCAGAAGGTTGAATCCTGTAACGCTCGCGATAGCCGTGCCCCAGACGGCCGCCGCAATCAGATACACGGCGCCCTCGTAGCGCTTTCGTTGCACCAGCAGATAAGCCCCGAACAGCATCAGGCCGAACAGCGCGGTCAGGCTCACGGTCCAGCGCAAGTCGTTTGAGTCGGTGCCCGCAATGGCAGGCGTCAGCGCTTCGGCGCTAAACAGTAAGAGCAGAACAACCATCACTCGTTTTATCAGTTTGTCTCGCTGGTCGTCTCGCTGGTCAAAAATTGATGGTTGTTGGGTGTTCATCTCCGTACGCTCCCTGGCGCACGGGCCAGCACCAGCCGGCGCACCTCGCCAAGCAGTTCCTCGCGAGTGTACGCGCCTTTCTGGAAGATGCGCTCGATATAGTCGTTCAGCCGCACGCGGTCTTCCGCGGTGAGGTCTTTGGCCGTCACGACCACAATAGGAATGTCGCGCCACTGCTCATGGCCGCGCAAGGCCTCCGCCAATTCAAAGCCGTCCATCTCCGGCATCAGCAGGTCGAGCAAGATCAGGTCTGGACGTTGCTCTTCCGTCTTCGCCAGCGCCGCGCGCCCGTTCTCCGCCTCGACAACTTCCCATCCCTCGCGTTCCAAGATGTGGCGCATCAGCTGGCGAGCCGAGGCATCGTCCTCGACCACCAGCACGCGCGGAGAGATATGGTTGTGCCGGTACCGGTCTAGCACAGCGGCCAGGCGGTCGCGGTCCACCGGCTTGGTTAAGTAGTCGCTGGCGCCCAGCGCGTAACCCTTGCCCTTGTCCTCTACAATGGTGAGCATCACCACCGGAATACCGGCTAGCTCCGCATCGCTCTTGAGCGCGGTCAACACCGTCCAGCCGTCCATCTCCGGCATTAGCACGTCGAGCGTCATGACGTCCGGGCGGAGAGATTTCGCCAGTCGCAGCCCTTCCGCGCCGCTGGATGCCAGCGCGACCTGAAAACCCTCCGACTCCAGAGAGCGCCGCAGCAGGTCGCGCGTCGTCTCATCGTCGTCCACGACCAGCACCCGGCCCCGGCCCGCCGGCGCAGGAGTCGAGGCGGCCTCTGGCGCTTTTGCGGCGTGAAGTTCCAAAGTCGGGTCGGACGCAGGCCCTTGCTCTTGGCCCCCGGCCGCCGTCTCTGCGCCGTCGGTCGCTTTCGCGGCGTGAAGTTCCGAGTCCGCGTCGGAGGCCGTGCCCTCGTTTGAAGCCTGGTCCCCGTTTGAAGTTGAAGGAGTTGAGGGGGCGGCGGCCGGCAGAACGATGGTAAAGGTGGAGCCTTTGCCAACCTCGCTGGCGACGGTCACATCGCCCCCCATGATCTGGCAGAGCCGCTTGGTAATCGCCAGCCCCAGCCCTGTGCCGCCAAAGCGGCTTGAGATGGAGGTGTCAGCCTGATTGAAGGCCTGAAACAGACGACTTATCTGCTCGGCGGTCATTCCGATGCCGGTGTCGCTGACTCGAAACACAACCGATTCCGCACGGATGTCTTCGCCGGAACGATGGCGCGACACCTCCAGCGTGATGGTGCCCTGTCGAGTGAACTTGGCGGCGTTGCTGAGCAGGTTGAACAAACACTGGCGCACCCGTGTCAGGTCGGCGCGCATCGGGCCGAGATTTTCGGGATTGCGCAGAACCATCAGACGGTTGTCGTTCTTGCCTAAGAGGGGCTGAACGGTGGACTCGATATCCCGAATCAAGGCGTTCAGCTCAAACGACTCCAGGTAGAGGTCCATCTTGCCGGCGATGATTTTGGAGAGGTCGAGAATGTCGTTGATGAGGGTCAGCAGGTATTTGCCGGATGTATTGATGCGCCCGAGGTCCTGGGCGAAGTTGTCCTGCCCCTGGTCTGCGGCCTCCTCCTGAAGCAGTTCGCTGTAGCCGATGATCGCGTTTAGCGGCGTGCGCAGTTCGTGGCTCATCGAGGCGAGAAAAACGGTTTTCGCGCGGTCGGCTTCCAGCGCCTTATCGCGGGCCTCCTGCGCCTCGCGCGTGGCGAGCGCCAGTTGGGCTGTGCGCTCGGTGACTTTCCACTCCAGGTTGGCATACGACTCGCGCAACTGAGCGGTCATCTGGTTGAATTCGTCGGCCAGCGTTTCCAACTCATCGCCCGTGCGAATTTGGATGCGCTGATCCAGCGCGCCCAACCCGATCTTCTCGGCAGCCGCTTGCAACACCTGTATCGGTCTGACCAGACTGCTAGCCAGAAAAAGGCTTACGACAAATGAAATCGCCAGGCCGATGACCAGAAGCACGACGGTGCGGAACAGCGATTCAAACAGCGGCCCAAAGGCTTCCTCGACCGGTTGATCCACAAAGACGTACCAGCCGGGCGGGTCAAAGAAATTGTAGGCGCTGACCACCTGACCGCCTGTCAGACCTCCGACCACCTGCCATTGAGGCTTGTTTTGCTCCAGCCGCGCGCGCTGGAACTGCGGGCTGGCCGAGAGGTCAGTCTTACGGAGGACGAGGTTGATGTCCGGGTGGGCAATCAGATAACCACTTGAATCCAGCGCGTAGACGGTGCCGTGGCTCATTTTGATGCTCTGCACGATCTGCCAGATCAGCTTGAGATTCACATCGGCAACGATAACGCCCCCGCGCCCCTCCGCCTGCGCGACGGCGATGGACATATAAGGTTCCGAATCGCTGCGGAAGGTGACCGGGCTGTAATAAACCTTATGGGCTTTTGCCTCGGTGCAACGCGGGTCGTCGGAGCGGTCGGGCGCGCCAACGGGTTCGCTGTACACCCGGTTCTGTGCGGTGCGCGAATTAAAGACCCGCTCGCGGCACAATGCATCCAGATAACTTATCTCGCTGATGGCGAGGGCTTGCCGCATGATCCGGTTAAAGTCGGCGCCGAGTTGATTGATCGGCGGTGGGTCAACGTAGGCGGGGGGCGTGCCACCCCGAATGATGCCGGTCGTCTGGTCTATAAACCCCTGAATCCGGGTTGCCGCGTCTGTGGCATTGGCCAACTGGATGCGTCCCAGCGCGGACTGGGTTTCCTGAAAGGAAGAGTAGGCTTGTACGACGCCGCTCGTCAGCACGGCTCCGCTGACAACCAGCATAAAGGTCAGCATGTACTTTCTCAGCAGACGCCCCTGCCGCCAGCGCAACAACCGGCGGCGCGACGGCCGTGCGAGCACGTGCGGGGTGCGGCTGTCAGGCTTTGACAGGTCGGCCGGGGCACTGGCCGGCTGGCTCACTGGATCACCTCATCGGCTCGCGCCAGCACCGCAGGCGCAAAGGTGACGCCGATAGCCTTTGCAACCTTCAAATTGAGCGTCAAGTATAAGGCTCGATTCGTCTCTACCGCGAGATCCGCTGGCTTGGCCCCTTTGAGGATTTTATCTGCGTAGACCGCCGCTTGTCTGTAGATATGAATCTGATCAGGCCCGTAGGACATCAAGCCGCCAGCCCTGACCCAGATCTCGTCGTGCCACGCCGTGGCAATCCGGTGGGCGGTGGCAAGTTCGATGATCTGGCTGGCATAGCCGCCGGCGGCTCCGGCCGGAATGAGCATATCGGGCCGGTTGCGCGCCAGCTGCTCAAACGTGCGCGTCATGTCGCCGGCAGAGAGAATCTGAATGAGTTGCAGTTCGAATCCAAGAGTCGGCGCCGCGGCGGCGACCTCCTGTTCCCACACGCCCGCTTGATTGGCCGCGTGAAACATCACCACCCGTTTCGCTTGCGGGAACGCCTCTCTGACCGCTTCCAGTATTTTCCGGAAGATGGTCGGCGGGAAGGCGAAGATGCCCGTCAGGTTGCCGCCGGGCCGCGCCATGCTGGCGACGAGGCCGCTCTCGACCGGATCGGTGATGGCGATAAACACCGCGGGGATTGAGAGGTTGGCCTCCTTGATTGCGCGAACGGCTCCCTCATCGCTGACCATCACGTCAACCTTGCTGTTTACCAGGTCGCTCACCAGATTACGGGCCGGGTTATTGGGCCCGCCGAAGTAGCGCCATTCAATCGTCAGATTTCGGCCCTCGACCCAGCCGAGGTCGCGCAGCTGATCGCGAAAAGCCTCATTAGGAGGGAAGGGCGGATCGGGAGGGCGGCGCGAGAGGAAGCCAACTCGCGCCACCTTCAGAGGCGCCGCCGTGGGGGCTGGCGCGCTCTCGCAACCGGCCAGCAGCGGGGCAACGGCCACTGCAAGGCTCAACCGCGCGAGTCGTTCGAGAAATTGGCGGCGACTGCCGGCCGCGGGGGCTAGGTGCGGAGAAATAAAAAACGACCGACCGCGTGGAAGTGCAATCTCTTCCTGCAAACCCCGGGCGGTCGTTCTGGAGGTGAGAGTGTGTTTCGGAATACCTGCGGGCATAGATTTTACCTCCGGTCAAACGTCCCAATCCAAGGCCGCGGCGTCCGTACTGGCGCAAGCCGATCTGCGTCCTTTAAGGGCGCGACACCGGTTGGATAACATCGCCGCTATGCCTATCACACAAACGACTCGGCCTCTAGCCGAGTTTGTGCAGGGACTATAGCATACTTCATCCCCGCGCGCAACGAAAAATAGCCCCACTCCAGGGCCTCTCAAAAGTCGTTAGTGACGAAGTTCGCTCCCGCTGGACTCCCGCTGGTCGCAAATCCAGCGGCCTCAGTGGCGGATATGACTATCCGCCACGAGCGAGGAGCGGAATCCTGCCCGCTGGTCAAGAGACTTTTGAGGAGCCCTGGCCCCACTCCCTGCGGACCGCTGTCATCCATCGCGGCATAGCCCGCACCCGTATCCCGTATCTCTATCATCGCGGCTCTGGCCGGAGCACGATATAAGCCGTTGGAAACTCCGAACGAGTAGCGTCATGAGAAAAAGATACCGGGAGGGAATCGTCGCCTCATGAGAAAAAGTTACCGAACGTTACTGGCTGGAACGCGTGCAATCATGTCATCAATCTGCTGTTTGAGTCTGACGACATCGAGTGTGGCGTGAA
>JACQEC010000263.1 GCA_016200765.1 Chloroflexota bacterium
AGGGGCGTTTGACCTGACCGTCATGGCCGGCGACCTGGCGATGCTCGGCCCGCGCCCCGCGGAAACGATTGACCGCCTGCGCGCGCTGAATTGCCTGATCATCACCGGCAACACCGAGCAGATGGTCGTGCGGCGCGACGGCCCGTCGGCGGCGTGGACAGCCGAGCAGATTGGCGCGGAGCGGCTCGCGGTTCTGGCGGGACTGCCCTTCTCTTACAGCGTGGAGCCGCAGGTCGGTCACGAGTTGTTGATCGTCCACGCCAACCCCAAAGACCTTGAGGCCCCACTGCGCCCCGATTCGCCCGCCGAAGACGTGCGCCCGCTGGTGGAAGACGTGACCGCCGACGTGCTGGCCTTCGGCCACATCCACATTCCCTACATCCGCAACCTGAACGGGCTGATGCTCTTTGACGTGGCAAGCGCCGGTCTGCCGCGCGACGGCGACCAACGCGCGGCCTATGGCATCGCCGAGTGGACGGGCCGCGAGTGGCGGCTGGAACATCACCGCGTGGCCTACGATATAGACGCCGTCGTGCAGGACATCCTCAACTGCGGCATGCCCAATGCCGACAAAGCGGCGGCCATCTTGCAGAGCGCGCGCTATTGAGCGTGCATGCTCATGGTCTCTGGCGCGCAGGCCCACAGAAGCGACACCCCACAACCTTTTCGTGAAGGATTGATACAGAGGAGCAACCATGCGCTACGGAACCCTGGCGGGTATTGACAAACCCCTTTCGCGGCTGGTGCAGGGCACGGTCATGTTGAGCACCAAGACGCTGGACTGGAGCATGGCCTTGCTGGATGCGGTATTCGAGCAAGGCTGTCGCACCTTCGATACCGCGCACCAGTACGGCAACGGCGAGTGCGAGCGGGTGCTGGGGCGCTGGCTGCGCGAGCGCGGCGTGCGCGATCAGGTCGTCGTCCTCGGCAAGGGCGCGCACCACACGATAGACCGCAAGCGGGTGACGCCCTTCGACATCACCGCCGACCTGCACGACTCGCTGGCGCGCCTGCAGGTGGACACGATTGACCTCTATCTCCTGCACCGCGACGACCCCGCCGTGCCGGTCGGGCCGATTGTCGAGACGCTCAACGAGCACCGGCGAGCCGGGCGCATCGGCGTCTTCGGCGGCTCCAACTGGACGCACGAGCGCATCCGAGAGGCCAACGAATACGCGCGGACGCGCGGCCTGACGCCGTTCGCGGTCAGCAGTCCCAACTTCAGCCTCGCCGAGCAGATTCATCCGCCGTGGCGCGACTGCATCAGCATCAGCGGCCCGCAAGGACAAGCCGCGCGCGCGTGGTACGCCGCGCAAGCGATGCCGTTGTTCACCTGGTCGAGTCTGGCCGGCGGGTTCTGGTCAGGGCGCATCACGCGCGAGAACCGCGAGGCGCTGACCGGCGAGAGCGACCAGTTGTGCCTGTACGCTTACGGCTCGGACGATAACTTTACGCGGCTCGACCGCGCGCGCCAACTGGCCGCGCAGAAAGGCTTGAGCCTCCCGCAGGTCGCGCTGGCCTACGTGCTGAACCAGCCGCTCGACATCTTCGCGCTGGTCGGCTGCATGAGCGGCGACGAGTTCCGCGTCAACCGCGAGGCGTGCATGGTGGAGTTGACCGAGGTGGAAATGGCGTGGCTAGACTTGCGGTGATGGCTATCAACGGATTGCCTTCGGCATAGCGGATGAGCGGATGGGTGCGCTTGATTGGGGCGGGTGGGCCAGTCCCGGCACACTTCTATGATTGGCAGACGCGATAATAGGAACATTAGGATTAATCTTGTACCCCCTCGACTCCTCACGGTATAATCTCAACAACAAAGCAGACCCTTGATTCCTTGATTCGTGGAGGTGCATCGGTGTCCCCTATCCCTCTTCAGTCTTTCTCCGGAATCCACGATAACTTCTATCGCGGCAAGGTGGGCGATTTCCTGAAGGCGAAAATCGCGCCCGGCTCCTCTTTGTCGGTCGTCTCGGCGTACTTCACTATCTACGCTTACAGCAGGCTCAAGGCGCAGCTCGATCAGATTGCGGGACTGCGCTTTTTGTTTGGCGAGCCGGGCTTCCTGCGCGGCCTCGATCCGAACAAGGATGAGGCGAAGGTCTTTGCCATCCGCGAAGATGGGCTGGCGCTACAGAACCATCTGGAGCAGAAGCGCGTGGCGCGCGAGTGCGCGGAGTGGGTTCGAGCCAAGGCCGAGATTCACTCGGTGCGGCGCGCCAACTTCCTGCACGCCAAGCTCTATCACATCGCCAGCGGCGATAAGATTGACGCCATTCTGGGAAGTTCCAATTTCACGGTGCGCGGGCTGGGGCTGGGTGATGCGAATAACAACATCGAACTGAACCTGGAAGTGAACGACCGGCGCGACCTGCAGGACCTGAAGGCGTGGTTTGATCAGTTGTGGCTCGACGAGGAACTGACGACGGACGTGAAGGACGAGGTGCTGAAATACCTCGCGCAACTTTACCAGAACCACGCGCCGCAGTTCATCTACTTCAAAACACTCTTTCACCTGTTCGAGAAGCAGCTGGCCGACCGGCCAGACGCGCCGCGGCTGGACGAGCGGGCGCAGATCGTGCAGAGCCAGGTGTGGAACGCGCTGTTCCCGTTCCAAAAGGACGGCGTGAAGGGCGCGATCAACAAATTACTGCGCCACAACGGTTGCATCATCGCGGATAGCGTCGGGCTGGGCAAGACGTACGAGGCGCTGGCGATCATCAAGTACTTCGAGCTGCTGAACCAGCGGGCGCTGGTGCTGTGCCCGAAGAAGCTGCGCGAAAACTGGACGATCTATCAGACGCACACCAACAGCGCGCTGAACCCGTTCCCGAACGACCGTTTCGGCTATACGGTGCTCTCACATACCGATCTAAGCCGCGAAAGTGGCAAAGCGGGCGATATTGATCTGGCGACGTTCAACTGGGGCGCATACGATCTGGTGGTGATTGACGAGAGCCACAACTTTCGCAACAACGCGCCCGGCGTGAGCGACGAGGATGGCAACCTGCTCCGCAAGAGCCGCTACCGGCGGCTGGTGGACAACGTGATCAAGGCCGGTGGGCGCACGAAGGTGCTGTTGCTGTCGGCCACGCCGGTCAACAACGACCTGCGCGACCTGCGCAACCAGATTTATCTAATGAGCGAAGGGCGTGACGACGCCTTCAAGGATTCGCTGGGTATCCCCCACTTGGGACAGATGCTGAAGACGGCGCAGGGCGTGTTCACCGAGTGGGCCAAACAGCCGCAACGCACGACCGAGCAACTGCTGGAAAGGCTGAACTCGGCCTTTTTCACACTGCTGGACGAACTGACCATCGCGCGCTCGCGTAAGCATGTGCAGACGTATTACGCGGCTGATATGGCGCGCATCGGCGGCTTCCCGAAACGGGAGAAGCCGCTTTCGATCTTCCCGACGATTGACCGCGACGGCGAGTTCATGCCGTACGACCGGCTGAACGACGAGATCGTGCAGTATAAGCTGTCGCTATTCAACCCGTTCACGTACGTGCGGCCCGAGTACCGGGGGATTTACGAGCGGGTGGAAAAGCAGAAGGGCGGCGGCGCGTTTCGGCAGAGCCAGCGCGAGCAGTTCCTGATTGGGATGATGAAGGTGAACTTTTTGAAGCGGCTGGAAAGCTCGGTCTATTCGTTCGGCATCACGATGGGCCGCACGGTGGACAAGATCAAGACGTTGCAGGAAAAGTTGCGGGCGTTCCAGCGCGTGCAGGGTGGAGAACTCGATCTCAACGACTATGTTGAGGCGCTGGACGACGAGGACGTGGAAGCGGTACAAGAGGCGCTGGAGGTGGGCAAGAAGGCGCCGTACAAACTGGAACACCTCGATATCCCGCGCTGGCTGGGCGACCTGCAGGCCGACCTCGACAAGTTAGCGAATTTGCAGCTCGAAGCGCAGAAGGTGAAACCACAGCGCGACGCGAAGCTGGCCGAGCTCAAGAGACTGATCGTCAATAAGGTAAAGCACCCAAGCACGAACAAGGATGGCAACTTGAACCGCAAAGCGCTGGTGTTCACGGCCTTCGCCGACACGGCCAGCTACCTGTACGAGCACTTGCACGCGTGGGCCAAGCGCGAGTTGGGCATCGAGACGGCGATGGTGTCGGGCGGGGCAGGCGAGACGAAGACGACCTTCGGCAAGAACGAGTTCAGTCACATCCTGACCAACTTCGCGCCGCGCTCCAAGCAGCGGAGCAAAGTGCCGGCGATGCCGCAGGCGGGCGAGATTGACCTGCTGATCGGCACGGACTGCATCAGCGAAGGCCAGAACCTGCAGGATTGCGACACGGTGATCAACTACGACATCCACTGGAACCCGGTGCGGGTGATCCAGCGCTTCGGGCGTATTGACCGCATTGGCAGTGTGGCGCCCACCGTGCAGTTGGTCAACTTCTGGCCGACGCGCGACCTTGACCATTATATCAACCTCAAGGCGCGGGTGGAGGCGCGCATGGCGCTGGTGGACATCGCGGCGACGCAGGACGATAACCTGTTGAACGTCGAGGAGTTGGTTAAGGAGGACTTGCACTACCGCGATAAGCAACTACTACGGCTGAAGGACGAGGTGCTGGACTTGGAAGATTTCAAAGAGAACGTCTCGCTGACCGAGTTCACGCTGGACGGCTTCCGGCGCGACTTGAGCAACTACTTGCAGGCGAATCGGAAGGCGTTGGAAGAAGCGCCGCTGGGGCTATATGCGGTCGCGCCGCCAGAGCCGAGCGAGCCGCGCAGCGCGCCGGGGGTGATCTTCTGCCTGCGGCAAAAGGGCGAGACGGGCGAGAACACGGTGGTGAACCCACTGCAGCCGCACTTCTTGGTGTACGTGCGCGGCGACGACATCGCGTACACCTTCGCCCAGCCGAAGCAGATTCTGGAAATCTACCGCCAGTTGTGCGAGGGCAAGACACAGCCGCTTGACGCGCTGTGCGAGCAGTTCGACACGCAGACGCAGAACGGGGCGGACATGAGCGCCTACGACGCGCTGTTGCGCAAGGCGGTGACGGCGATCACCAAGACCTTCCGCAAGCGCAACCTGAACGCACTGCAAGCGGGGCGCGGCGGGGTGCTGGCCCCGCGCAGTCAGCAGGTTACGGAGACGAGCGATTTTGAACTGGTGACGTGGCTGGTGGTGATGTGAGGGCTATCAACGGATGGCTATCAACGGATTAGGATAACGGATTAACGGATGGGTGCGCTTGATTATGGCGTAGCTGTCGGGCGGGGGTGTGGTTCTGTGGCGGATAGCTATCAACGGATTAGGATAACGGATTAACGGATGGGTGCGCTTCAATGCGGCGTATCTGCCGGGCGGGGGTGTGGTTCTGTGGCGAGAAGGCGCGATCTGAAGGCAGTGGTTTCATCCGCTAATCCGCTATGCCGAAGGCATCCGCTGATGGAGGGACGATGACGAGCGAGCAACAGTTGAAACATCAGATTGAGGACGCGCTGAAGGCGATGGGCGCGGGCGGGGCGACGGGGGCGCAGGCGACGGCGCTGTTGAACGCGCTGGGCTATCACAGCGAGGTCGGCGCGGGGGCGCTGCAGCCGAACACGGCGGCGGCGTTTGCGGCGGCGTGGGACAGGCCGGAGCGGCGCTTTGATCGGCAGAAGGCGCGGCTGGACGAGTGGCGGAGCGTGGACCTGCTGTTTCAATTGACGGGCGAGCACCTGAATCCGCAACAGGGGCGCATCGCACTGGATGGGCATGGGCTAGATCAGAGCATCCTGAAGTCTTACGTCTTCTTTGCCATCGCGCTGGGCGGCGAGACGTGGACGCGCACGGCGCTGGCGGCGCTGGCGCGGGAGGTAAATAAGCTGTTCGACATGCCGGCAATGCTATTACTGCGCTACGGGGCGTACCTGACGGTGGCGATCATTGACCGGCGGCCGGGCAAGCGCGACGCGGCGCGCGATGTGCTGGAGAAAGTGACGCTGATCAAGGACATTCGCTTGAGCGCGCCGCACCGCGCGCACGTGGAAATCCTGTACGATCTGGCTCTGCCAACGCTGGGGCAGGCGATCACGACATTCGACCAACTGCACGAGGCGTGGCGGGCGGCGTTGAGCGTGAGCGAACTGAACAAGCGTTTCTATCAGGAGATCGCCAACTGGTATTTCTGGGCGCGCAAGCAGGTGCGCTTCCCACAGCCGCCTACGGTGGAGGACGACGAGGCCTACACGGCGCAGAGCGTGATCCGGCTGGTCACGCGGCTGATCTTCTGCTGGTTTTTGCGGGAGAAGGGGCTGATTCCCGACGCGCTGTTCGACGAAGGGCGAGTAAAGGCGTGGCTAAACGAGTGGGACGAGAAGGGTAGCAGTTTCTACAAGGCGGTCTTGCAGAACCTGTTCTTCGCGACGCTCAACACGGAGATGGACAAGCGGCGCGGGCGCGGCAAGACGGGCGAGGCGGGCGGGCGCGACCAGCACTACATGGTGCACAACGTCTTTCGCTACCGCGAGATGTTCAAGGAGCCGGAGGCGGTGGGCGCGCTGTTCAAGGACATCCCGTTCCTGAACGGCGGGCTGTTCGAGTGTCTGGACAAGGCGGGCGAGGATGGCGGCGAGAAGAACGCGGCGCGGGTGGATGGCTTCAGCGAACGCCCCGACAACCCGCTGGACGTGCCGAACGGGCTGTTCTTCGCGGACCCGCACGAGGTTGACCTGAACGCGGAGTACGAGACGAGCAACCGGCACTACAAGGTGCGCGGGCTGATCAAGATTCTGGACGGCTACAAGTTCACGGTGGCCGAGAACACGCCGGTGGAGGAAGAGGTGGCGCTGGACCCGGAACTGCTGGGCAAGGTGTTCGAGAACCTGCTGGCGGCCTATAACCCGGAGACCGGCGTGACGGCGCGCAAGCAGACCGGCTCGTTCTACACGCCGCGCGAGATCGTGAACTACATGGTGGATGAGTCGCTCGTCGCCTATCTGGGGCAGAGGCTGGCCGAGACGCAGACTTCGGAAGTCTCCACCCAAGAGCGCCTGCGGCATCTGCTGGCGTATAACGACGAGCCGCACCGATTCGACGAGGCGGAGGTGGGGCGGCTGATCGCGGCGATAGATGCGCTGAAGGTGCTGGACCCGGCCTGCGGCTCCGGCGCGTTCCCGATGGGCGTACTGCACAAACTGGTGTTTATGCTGGGCAAGCTCGACCCGCACAACGCAGGCTGGAAGCAGCGGCAACTGGCCAAGGCCGAGGAGTTTGCCGATGCGACGGTGCGCGAGCAAGCCATCGCCGACATCGAGCAGGCTTTCGCGCGCAACGCGCTGGATTACGGGCGCAAGCTCTACCTGATCGAGAACTGCATCTACGGCGTGGATATTCAGCCGATTGCGGTACAGATCGCCAAACTGCGCTGTTTTATCTCGCTGGTGGTGGATGAGCAGGCGGACGAGACACAGCCCAACCGCGGCGTGCGCGCATTGCCGAACTTGGAAACGAAGTTTGTGGCGGCCAACTCCCTGCTCGGCATCGAGCGGCCCGAGCAGTTAGGGTTTGCCGACCCGGCGCTGGAGGAGAAGCGTGGGCAGTTGAAGGACGTGCGCCACCGGCTCTTTGCGGCGCGCACGCCGCAGACCAAAGAGCGCCTGCGCGAGCAGGATAAGACATTGCGCGCCGCCATCGCCACGCGGCTGAAGGAGAGCGATTGGCCGAGCGCGACAGCCGAGCAGTTGGCCGCGTGGGACCCCTATGACCAGAACAGCGCCGCCGATTTCTTTGACGCGGAGTGGATGTTTGGCTTGCGCGATGGGTTCGATGTGGTGATTGGCAACCCGCCGTATGTGCGGCAGGAGCAGATCAGGGAATTCAAACCGGCGTTCCAGAAGCAGTACGAATGTTACACCGGAACCGCCGACCTGTACGTCTATTTCTACGAGCGCGGCTTCACGCTGCTGCGCGCGAGCGGCGTGCTGACCTACATCTCGTCGAACAAGTATTTCCGCTCGGCCTACGGCGAGAAGCTGCGCGGCTATCTGGGGCAGAAGGCGACCATCCACGAACTGATTGACTTCGGCGACGCGCCGGTGTTCACAGCCATCGCCTATCCGAGCATCATCACCTTGCAGAAGACGCCGCCCGACGGCCAGATGACGCGCGCGTTCAACTGGCGGCTGGGGCCGCCGATTGAGGAGTTCGAGCGCGTGTTCCGCGCTCATAGTTTCTTGATCGCGCAGAAGGAACTGACGCGCGACGGCTGGCGACTGGAGATGCCGAGCGTACTGCGGTTGCTGGAGAAGTTGCGCAAGGCAGGCCAGCCGCTGGGCGAGTACGTCAACGGGCGGTTCTATCGCGGCATTTTGACTGGCTTGAACGAAGCGTTCGTGGTTGACCGCGTCACGCGCGACCGGCTGATCAAAGAGCACCCGTCATCGGCGGAGGTGTTGAAGCCGTTCTTGCGCGGGCGGGATGTAAAGCGGTGGGTGGTAGAGCCGCAAGATCTGTGGCTGATCTTCACGCGACGTGGCATCAACATCAAGAAGTATCCGGCTATATATGAACACGTGCACCAATTGGTAGTGTCCCTTTAATGAGGCACGGCTCTAAACGGCCCATAAATGCTTTGGCGGGATGCGGAAGCTGAGTAGTTCATCCATGGACCAGATGTGGTCGGTGAGGTTAGCCGCCATGGCCGGTGTGCGCGGTTGCCAGC
>JACQEC010000264.1 GCA_016200765.1 Chloroflexota bacterium
CAACAACCGCGCCAACATCTACGCGCTCAAATCGCTCGGCGTGGACTGGATCATCGCCGTCAGCGCGTGCGGCTCCCTGCGCGAGGACTTCGCCCCGCGCGACATCGTCATCCCCGACCAGACCTACGACCGCACCAAGGCGCGCATTAACACCTTCTTCGGCAACGGCCTTGTCGCGCACATCGGCTTTGCCGATCCGTTCTGCCCGGTGTTGAGCAATATCCTGTACGAGTCGGTCGTCGCCGCGACCACGCGCCCCTCCGCCCCCGACTGGATCGGGGGAGAGGGGTTGGGGGTGAGGGTGCATAAGGGCGGCACCTATGTGACCATCGAAGGGCCGCAATTTTCCAGCAAGGGCGAGTCCAACATCTACCGCAAGCTCGGCATGGACCTGATTGGCATGACCTGCCTGCCGGAGGCCAAGCTCGCGCGTGAGGCCGAGATTTGCTACGCCACAATGGCGCACATCACGGATTACGACGTCTGGCACGCGAGCGCAGAGACGGTCACGGTGGCGATGGTGGTGGCGAATCTCATGGCGAATGTCAGCCTCGCGCAGGAGGCCATCCGCCACGTTGTGCAACGGATTCCGGCCCAGCGCGGCGGCTGTCCCTGCCCCACCGCGCTCAAGGACGCCATCATGACCAGCCCGGAGCGCATCCCCACAAAAATCAAAGAAGACCTTGCCCTGCTCGTTGGCCGATACGTGTAGGCGGCCAGACTTTCATCTCGTCACGCCGTCGGCGTAGGGCTTGAGGCAGGCGTAGATGAAGTCGTTGACCGGCGTCGGCACGCCGACCTGCTTGCCCAGCCGCACCGCCGTGCCGTTCAGCGTTTCGACCTCCAGGCGGTTGCCGCGCAGGAGGTCGCGCGCCATAGACGACAGCGTGTTCGGGCCGAACGCGCCCAGCCGGTTTAGCATCGCCTCGGTCACAGAGCCTTCCAGCGGAACGTGATTGGCGCGCGCCACCGCCTCCACCTCGTGCATGGCCTGCACCACCAGCGCCCACGTCTCCGGCGTGGAGCGAATCGGGCCGATGGGCAGGCGCGTCACCGCGCAGACGCCGCTCCAGCCGCAGATAAAGATGAACTTGCTCCACAGCGCGGCCAGCGTCGTGGTGGTCAGTTGGACCGGAAAGCCGCCCTTCTGCAAGGTGGCGAGAATCGCCTGCGCCCGTTCGCTGATGCGCCCGTCCAGTTCACCAAAGACGAGATGGCGCAGGCTCGGGCTGGTGTGACGAATCAGGCCCGGCTCGGCAATGGTGGTTTCGATCTGCGCCAGCCCGCCCAGCACATGGCCGGGGCCAATCGCGGCGGCAATTCTGTCCGCGCTATCCACGCCGTTCTGCACCGAGATAACCACCGTCTGCGGCCCGACCATCGGCTTGATCGCCTCTGCCGCGCTGTCTGTGTCCCACGACTTGACGCAAAACAGAACGAGGTCAACCGGCCCGACGGCCGCGGGGCTGTCGGCGGCCTGCGCCGGATAGATCGTGAAGTGGCCGGCGCTGGCCGACTCGACGCGCAGGCCGCGCTGGCGGATGGCCTGCAAGTGCGCGCCCCGCGCGATGAAGGTGACATCCTCACCTGCGCGCGCGAGGCACCCGCCAAAGAAGCCGCCCGTGCCGCCCGTGCCCATAATCGCAATTTTCATATCCCTCTCCGAGTTGTCAGCCTTAAGCGCGCCAACTATAACCGAGCCGCCATAGAATGTCAACCAACATTTTTCTTGACAAGCGCCATCGCCTGTGTCATAATATCCGCTGTTAGGCCACCGACCACTTGTTTGTCTGCTATCTTAAGTCCATAGGAGGTGATGCCCATGTGTAGTCAGCAACGTGAGGCATCACCGGTGGGTGGGTGTTAGCCTGTCGGTGATGCCTCTACACACAAGGGCCTTCTTGCGAAGGCTCTTTGTGTTTTAGCGCGTTGTCATTGCGCCTGAACCTTGTTATAATAGCCCCGTTGCATCATCTTTGCCGGCACCCGCTCACAGGGAGGTGAGTGTTGCCTATTCGATTCCCTCGCTACGTTTTTGGAATCCATGGCCACGGCGCGTGGATGGACGCTGTCCAGGCCGCGGGCAGGCAGGGCTGGGTCCTCATCTCCGAAGCGATTGGTTCCGATCCCAAGGATGGCTCCAGCGAGGACTACACACTCCACGCGAGTCGCGGCTTCGGCGTGATTGTCCGCCTGAACAACGGCTACGACGACGGGGGCACCATTCCCCATTCCAGCCACTACCGCGATTTCGCCCAGCGTTGCAAGAACTGGGTGGAGCGCTCGAAGGGCGCCAACATCTGGATTATCGGCAACGAGACGAACCTCGCCGCCGAGCGCCCCGGCGGGCGGCCCAACGGACAGGTCATTACGCCCCAGCTCTATGCCCAGTGCTACCGGCTCTGCCGCGACACCATCAAGTCCGCGCCCGGCCACGCCAACGACCTCGTGCTGGTCAGCGGCGTCGGCCCGTGGAACAGCGACACACTCTACCCCGGCAACGAAAAGGGCGATTGGGTTCGCTATTTCACCGACATCCTCGACCTGCTCAAGCCGAACTGCGACGGCATCACGATCCACACCTACACGCATGGCAGTGACCCCAGCCTGATCTTCAGCGACCAACCCGACACGGTCTTTCCGCAATATCATTACCATTTTCGCGCCTACCGCGACCTCATGCGTGCCATCCCGCGCGAACTGAAGGGACTGCCGGTCTTCATCACCGAAGCCCAGCCCGACCCGCAACGGGACAACTCCGCCGGCTGGCAGACCGACGGGCGCGGCTGGGTCAGCAACGCTTATCAGGAAGTCAACGATTGGAACAGCAACCCGGCGAACCAGCCGATACAGGCGTTGATTTTGTTCCGCTGGAAGGAGGGCACGCCGGCCTGGTCTATCGCCGACAAGCCGTGGGTGCTGGATGATTTCGCGGCGGCCATCCGCAACGAATACAGGGTGCGGATGCCCAACCCCGCGCCACTGCCGCCCCCGCGCCTCTATCGCGCCACCTTTCTCGGAAGCGACTCCCCCTCGTCCATTGTGGCGAACAGCGAGGCGCTGGCCGATCTGGGGGTGCGCAACGACAGCAACTTTGTGTGGAAAGCCGATAGCAGCTCGCTGACGCCGGTGCGGCTGGGCTACCGTTGGTACGACGGCGAGGGGCGCGAGGTGCCGGCGCGCGCCGGTCTGCGAACGCCCCTGCCGCGCGATATACAGCCCGGGCAGATGCTGACCCTCACCAATGCGAGGGTCGTCGCGCCCCCCTCGCCCGACACCTACACCCTGCGCTGGGACATGCTGGAAGAAGGGGTTACCTGGTTTGGCGACGCGGGCGGCACGCCGACACCTTCCCGCGCGACGCCTCAACCAACGCCTCGCTCACCGTGCGCAACGACGGCACGAAGACGTGGCAAGCGGGCCCTTCGACAGGCTCAGGGCATCCCGTGCGGCTAGGAGTCCGCTGGTATCGTGTGCCGACGAACAGCGAGGTCTTACTGCGGGATGTGGTGCGCGTTGGCTTGCCGCGCGACGTGGGGCCGGGCGACAGCGTCACGCTGACCCTGCCCGTGCTCGCGCCGTTCACGCCGGGTGTGTATAACCTGCTCTTTGATCTGATTGAGGAAGGCGTGCAGGAGTTTCGTCAGGCCGGGTCGAAGCCATACCTGCAGACGGTCACCGTCACCGCGCCGCCCTATTACGCCAGTTTCATCTCCGCGCCGGTGCCGGATAAGCTGGCGATTGATCAGGTCAAGAGTGTGCGCTTCACCGTGCGCAACGATGGCAGTAAGACGTGGCTGGCCGCCCCGGCGACCGGCTCTGGCGCGGCGCCCGTGCGGCTGGCGTACACATGGTTGAACGCGCAGAACGAAAGCGTGCCCCTGCACGCTTCGCGGGATTTGCGCGCCTCACTGCCGCGCGACATCGGCCCCGGCGAGACGTGCGATCTAAACGTTGAACTGCTGGCGCCCGACCGCCCCGGCAGTTTCACCCTGCACTGCGACTTGCTGGAAGAGGGCGTGACGTCCTTTGCCGATATGGGTTCACCGCCTTTGCGCGCCTCGGTGCAGGTGCAGGGCGCGCAGGATTTTCAGGTCACCTTTGGCGACCCGCTGACCATCCTTCCACCGGCGACCCCCTTCTCGATGAATGTGAAGATCAGGAACGATGGGAACAAGACGTGGTACACCACCGGCCCGCATCCGGTGAAGCTCGGCTCACACTGGTTCGACGCACGCAACGACGGCGCGCGGACGTCGGATACAGTCGTGCCAGTCGCACTGGACATCCGCAATCCCCTGCCGTTCGATGTGGCGCCGGGACAGGAGGCCGTGTTCAGCGCGCAGACGTTCGCGCCCGACAAACCCGGCCGCTACCGCTTGCAGTGGAGCCTTGTGGTGGAAGGCATGTTGTGGTTCTACGACCTTTCAGCGCGGGTGCTGGAACTGCCGGTGCAGGTCACGCCGGTCGGCGCGCCCCTGCCGCCGCCCACCGCCAGTATCCTATCGTCGGGTGTTCAGCCGACGATGGCGTACAGGGCGGCGCTCAAACTGACCCAGCCGTTTACGGCGATGGAGCACGACACGCCCGCGGTTATCTCCCTTAGCCTGCGCAACGATGGCGCGCGGACATGGGCAGCGGGCGGCGATTCCCCCGTCTATGTCGGCACCCAGTGGTTCCGCGGCTCGGAGCCTGTGCCGGTACAGCCCGACCTACGCACGGCACTGCCGGAAGATGTTCAGCCCGGCCAAGCAATCACCTTTGGCGCGCAGGTCTATCCGCCGGAAACGCCCGGCAACTACACCTTGCGCCTCGACCTGATCGAGGGCGAAGTGTGGTTCGCGGACGTCAAGACCTCCATCCCGCTTGACCTGATGGTGGAGGTCAAGCAGGCCGCGCCGCGCGGCTTGACGATCTCGACCTCGCACAACCCGGAGGCGGCTCATCTCGCAATAGATGGCAATCCCCACACCACATGGGATTCAGGACAGCCGATGGAGCCGGGCATGTGGGTGCAGTGCGACCTCGGCGCGCGCCGCACGATTGACGCGCTGTTCATCACCAGCGGCGGCCGGGGCTTCCCGGCAGGCTGTGAGGCGCAGGTGTCTGCTGATGGGTTCGCCTGGGCGGCTGTCGGCAGGCGCGAGCGCAATTGGGGCGATGTGACCTTTACCTTTGCCCCGCTGGCCGCGCGCTACATCCGGATTGCGCAGACCGGGCGCTCACTGGCGGGCGAGCCGTGGCAGATCGCCGCCATCGCCGTGCATGAGGCGGCGCCGTGGCAAGCCGTGGCGAGCCATAACCCCAACCTCGCGGGGTTGGCCTTCGACCATAACCCCGACACGCTGTGGACAAGCGCCGCGCCGCAGGAGCCCGGCATGACCTTCACGCTGGACATGGGCGCGCAACACACCATCACGGGCCTCACGCTGGAAAATGGGCCGCGGCCAGAATACCCGCAAGGCTACCGGCTGATGATCGCGACCGACGGGGAGGACTGGCAAGAGGTGGCGCACAGTCCCGAAACCGGCAACTGGTCGCCACTAAGCCTGACCTTCGACCCGGTGCCGGTCCGGTACATTCGCATCGAATGCACCGCCGCCAGCCGCTGGCAACCGTGGAGCATCAGTCAGATTTGGGTCTTGCGGAGTGTCGGCGAGTGGGAGGCGCTGGCCGTGGGCGTTGCGCGTTAGCGCGTTGGCACGTTGTGCGTTGGCGCGTGGGTGCGTTGCGTGTTAGCGTGTTGGCGCGTGGGTGCGATTCTTGGCGGAACGCACGAACGCGGAACGCGCTAACGCGTGAACGCCAGAACGGTCTTCAGCACGTGGGGGAAGTTGGTCATGATCGCGTCCACACCCAGCGCGGCCATGCGGCGCATCGCGTCCGGCTCGTTGACCGTCCAGACGTTCACTTGCTGGCCGCGCGCGTGAGCCTGCTCAACTAGTTGCTCAGTGACCAGAGACCAGCGGGGATGCACGGCCTCGGCTTTCAGGTCTGCCACGGACGTATCATCGAGCGGCGCATCAAACAGCAAGCCGATGCGGAGGCGCGGATCGAGTGCGCGCACGCGCCGCAAAGCGGAAAAATCGAACGATGAGACCAGCACCGAGGCGATTCGGCCATTGCGGCGCGCGCACTCGACAACTGCCGCCGCCAGTCCATCATCGCCGCCAGCCCCGGCGGGGTGAGCCTGTCGAACCATGCTCTTGAGTTCGATATTCAACAGCATCTCCGCGCCAATCAGGTCAAACGTCTCTTGCAGGGTTGGGATGCGCTCGCCGGAGAAGCGCGGGTCAAACCAACTACCCGCATCCAGCGCCTTCAACTCGGCCAGCGTTAAATCGGCCACACGGCCGCGCCCGTTGGTGGTGCGGTCAACCCGCTCATCATGGATAACGACAATCTGCCCGTCTCTGGACAACTGAACGTCAAACTCAATGCCGTCGGCCCCCAGCGCGCGCGCCTGTGCAAAAGCCGCGAGGGTATTTTCGGGGGCGAGCGCCATCGCGCCGCGATGGCCGATGTTCAACGGAACCGTCATGTCTGAAAACCCTTTCGAGAATTTAGGCGAAACCATCCGCGCCCGGCTGTCCGATGCGTTCGCGGTGGACGATGTCACCGTGCCCCGCCAGGGCGCATCACTGCGCCTGCGCGGTCAGTTCGTCGGCGAATCGGGGAGCGCCTTTGAGCGCATCCAGGCGCAGCTGCGCGCGCTGGGGCTGATGGCTCTGGCGACGCGCGAGAAAGGGAACACGTACCTCTACATCGTCAAAGGGTTGGCCCCGCCGCGCCCGTCGCGCTGGCTGGTCAACCTGATCCTGCTGGCCTTGACGGTGGTGACGACGATGCTCGTCGGCTCGCAATACCGTCAGGCGTGCAACAACCTGATCGGCGGTCCGATTAGCCTCGACGTGCTCGGTAGCCCGCTTCGCCTACTGCAGGGCCTCCCCTTTTCGCTGGGCGTTCTGCTGATTCTCGGCGCGCATGAATTGGGCCACTACTTTCTGGCGCGCCGCCACCAGATCGCCGTGACGCTACCCTACTTCATTCCGGTGCCGATTGGTTTGGGCACGCTGGGCGCGTTCATCCGCATCAAAGCGCCCATTGACTCGCGCAGAAGCCTGTTTGACGTGGGGATTGCCGGGCCGCTCGCCGGGCTGGTCGTGGCTTTTCCGGTGCTGTTGATCGGCCTCGCGCTGTCGGACGTGCGCCCTTGCGGCAGTACCGTGCTGGGCCAGTCGCTTCTCATCAACGGCCTGTCGGCGCTGATCAACGGCGCTCACGCTCGCGGCTGGGCGCTGATCATGCACCCGCTGGCCTATGCCGGCTGGGTCGGCTTCCTGATGACGGGCATCAACCTACTGCCGATCGGCCAACTCGACGGCGGTCACATCGCATACGCCATCTTCGGCCGGTACGCGGCGCCGCTGGCGACGGGGACGCTCCTGACCATGGTTGCCCTGTCCCTCATTTATCCCGGCTGGCTCGTCTGGGTCCTGCTCATCTTCACCTTTGGCGTGCGCCACCCGCCCCCGCTGAACGATGTGACCCCGCTTGACCGGCGCCGCCGCGTGCTGGGACTTGCCACGCTCGTCTTTACCCTGCTGATCATCGTGCCGGTGCCGTTTCAGGTCGGGCGGTTGTTTTAGGCACGGCTAGACCCGAAGGGTTTCAGAAACCCTTCGGGTCTTGTCTCCCATCAACGGATTGAGACAGCGGATTAACGGATGGGGGCGCGGCACCGTGGCGTGGTCTGCGGCATGAGGCACCTGTCTTTGACTGACTAGCCCTCCACAGAAACGTATTAATCCGCCGATCATTTTTTTGATGCGGGCCGCCACGCGGGGTTTTCTGCGCTGGTCGCGCCATGCGTCCAGTTGCGCGGGTCGCGGCCATCGGCGCGCATCACCCAGATGTCGCTGGCCCCATCGCGGTTGGACTGGAAGGCAATCCACTGGCCGTCGGGCGACCACGAAGGCGCTTGATCGGCCGAGGGCGAGTTGGTCAGGTTCTTCACCTCACTGCCGTCGCCGTTCATCAGATAGATTTCCCAGTTGCCGTCGCGAAACGTGTCAAAGGCGAGGCGGCGGCTGTCGGGCGACCACGACGGGTTGAAGCTATTGGCGTTCGTCTCCGTCAGACGTGTGAGCCCACTGCCGTCGGGGTTCATCAAGTAGATTTCGTGGTTCCCACTGCGCTTGGACGCAAACGCAATTACCCGGCCGTCGGGCGACCAGACCGGCGCCAGGTCTTCTGCCGGATCGTCGGTCAACCGTTTAGCGCCGCTACCGTCCCGGTTCATCGTATAGATTTCCCAATTGCGGTCGCGGAAACTGCTGAAGATCAACTTCAAGCCGTCGGGCGACCAACTGGCCGACCAGTTGTGGGCGCTCGCATGATTGGTGATCCGGATTTGCTCCCCGCCGTCCGCGCTCATCGTGTAGATTTCCCAGTGGCCGTCGCGGTTGGAGCTAAAGGCGATTTTGGCGCCGTCGGGCGACCAGGTGGGCCAGCGGTCGTCGGAGAAGCCGCTGGTGAGGGCCACG
>JACQEC010000034.1 GCA_016200765.1 Chloroflexota bacterium
CCTTGTACACTTATGGCGTCTATGTCCATCAGAGTTTCTTTAATGGTGAGTCAGGTGATCAATTTGGCGGATTTACGAACTGGCTGCAGGTCGATCAGGCGCCATACAGGACATTCCTGCCGATAGTTCTGCGCGATTATGCGGGCGGCTCCAGTGGTCCGGTTGGCAGCCCGACACCGACGCCAACGCGAACACCAACTCCCGTGCCCACCCCGACGCCTACCCGGACGCCGACACCAAGGCCATATCCGTAAAAGGACGGGTGACCTGCCGCGCACGATCGGCATGGCGCTGAAGGTCGTCTTCCCCAAGCCGACCAAAGAGGAGCTGAAGCCGATACTGGAAGGCGCTGGGTGAACCTTTTCGAGCCGTGAAGAATGACGGGAAATAGAGGACAGATAGCGGTCGAACTTTGTCATTCGACTGCAAAAATAGGATTCCCATCAAGCCATGAAAACATCTCTTATCTGCTCAAAGTTATGATGAGCGGGGTCTTGATGTTTATTCTGACACTCGGAGCGTTCGCTGTATTCAGCGGCCAGCGCGGCAGCGAGCCGCGCCAGTCCGCCCTTACTCCCGCTGTTCCAACACTACAATCCACGTCAACCCAAGCTCCGTATCCACCGCCCGGAACACTACCCGCTGTAACTCCACAACCGACGGTGATAACGGTTTACACTTTGCTGCCGCCCATTTTCACACCGGCCCCACCCGGTACGCCGTGGCCGACGCCATTGTCTGCCCGAGCGGCATTGCGTAAGGTCTTGACAAGCTTCCCTCCTGATAAGCAGTTGGTTATTGATCAGAACACCATAGCGGTGATTTTGGTTGGTAAGGGGGATGTGCACGATCTGACAGAAACTCGTGATAGGATGGTAATCGTTCTTCATCATATACCATCCCTGTCTGTTATCAGCATAGATGCATCCGGCGCAATCAGCTCTCCAAACTACAAATCACCTGAAGGACAAAGTCATTTGGAGTCAATCATAACAAACCCGGTTTTACTGGCTCAGCTCGTTGACTTTCTGGTCGCGTATACCAACAAGTTGCCAAAATAGGATGGCTATCAGACCTACATTCGTTGTCGCAGGGCCACTCTAGCGGAACGGAGGGTATATGAAAAAAGGGGGTTCTAAACGAGTGACGACAACCGATGACGATATGCTTTCTGAATACGATTTCAGTCGTATGGCGGGGGGCGTGCGGGGCAAGTATTATAAAGCCATGCGCGAAGAATACACGGTGAGAATCCACAAGCAGGATGGAACCACCGTCGTCCAGAATTTCAAGCTAGAAGATGGCGCAGTCATGCTCGATCGGGACGTGCGGCCCTATTTTCCGGATTCGGAAGCGGTGAACAAGGCATTGCGCGGTCTCATCTCGCTCGCGCCCGGGGAAAGTGCGGACTGCGCGCGGTGTTGCCCCCCATGAGAAGCATTGAAGGCCAAATCCTGGATGAACTGGAGGGAGCCGCGGCGCATTAGCGCGTGAACGCGGAACCCGTAACGGAACACCTATGAAACGACTCTGGTTAGATATAGGCGATCTCGGCGTGTATACCCGGCCCTCCGGCGCGCACGACCGCTGGCAGGATCACGGCATGGGCCTGCTGCGCACGATTCTGCGCGATGCGGGCGTCGAGACGGATATGTTCTCCCTGCGCTCCCTGCGCTCGTGGAAGGAACTGCCGAAGCGGTTTGAAGGCACCGATATGCTGATCATGAACGTGCGCTCGTACACGTTTCCCTTTGCCTACAAAGCCGCGCAGACGTTCAAGCAGGTCAACCCGAAAGGCTGGGCGCTGACCGGCGGGATGCACGCCACCGTTGCGCCCGACGAGATGGAAGGGATTGACGCCTTCGACCGCATCTGTCAGGGGCCGGGCGAGAACAGCATCGTCGGATTGGCGCAAGACCCGGCGGCGTTCCCGCGCCTGACGCTGGGGCAGGGCGCAAAGACGATGGCCGATTGGCCGATGATGGACCGCACGCTCTGGCCGAACCCGCATCTGAAGGATTTCCCGTGGCCGCTGGAGCCGGAGTGCGGCTGGGGGCCGGGGCCGGTGGCGACGATTATCACCAGCCGCGTCTGCCCGTGGCAGTGCGTCTTCTGCAACGAGGCGTCCTTCATCCCGAACATGGGCCGCAAGTCGGTGGATCAGGTGATTGACGAACTGAACTTCCTCGACGACCATTATGGGCCGCTGGGGTCGGTGGTCATCCACGATTCGATGTTCTTCCAACAGCCCCACTGGCTGCGCGAGTGGCTGGAGAAATATCCGCGCAAGGCGCACAAGGTCTGGCCGTATTGGGCGGCGGGGCGCTCGGACACGGTGCGCGAGTGGCCCGATTTGTTCGAGGCGCTGGTGCGCGAGACGAACTGGCGCACGGTCTCCATCGGCTTCGAGTCGGGCAGTGACCGCGTGCTGAAGATTCTGAACAAGGAATGCACCGCCGAAGACAACAACATCGCCATTGACCTGCTCAACCGCATCGGCGACGACATGGAGAAGCAGGGCAAGCCCGCGCCGAAGTTCTGGGCCAACATCATGCTCGGCATCCCCGGCGAAACGCCCGCCGACGCCTTCGAGACGATCCGCATGTTGAAGCGGATGAAGCGCGTGATGCCGTCTATCGCCTACTACGCCCCCTACCCGGGCTCCGCGCTCGGCTACCAGTTGATTGCGGAGGGCAAGAGTCTGATGTCCAAGGACAACTACCACCGCTACCCGAAGGATGAGAAGGTCAAGGGGATAGATTACAAGTTTTACAATCGCCTGCTGGCCGGCAAGTACGACCGCGAAATCAATCAAGGCTTGCCGATGCCGATGCAGAGGAAGTCCGGTAATTTCTTGAGTTGGCTGATCAAGGCGTAGCGCACGACGATGAGCAGTTTTGCCAGCCCGCACTATCTTTATCTGTTTGCGATGACCAACGGCAAGCGCAAACTCGCCTACGGCGCTTCGCCCGAAGACGCCTATGAGAGCCTGAAACTGCGCCTGACCGAGAGCGAGATGGCGGTGATTGCCAAGGATCAGTACCTCAAGGTTCCCCAGCGCGACCTGCGCCAGCACATCCACGAGCTGGGCTAACCCGATGACCCAAATCCCTATCGCCTGCTTGCCATTTGAAGCCGAAGGGATGCCATCGAGCATCATGGCGTAAAAGACCGGTATCTAGACACATGATGTATGGATCTGATCTATCTCGACTATAATTGCTTTCAGAGAGGGTTTGACGATCCACGCCAGATCAGAATTCAGATGGAGGCTTTGGCGTGCCAGCAGGTGTTTATCAGCGCTGAGAATGAAAGTGTGAATCTGGTCTGGTCTTTTATGCACCAAGACGAGACGTTGCTTTGTCCATTCCCAGACCGCAAAGATGAAGTATTTCGTTTGGCCGCGCTCTGCAAAGTAAGGGCAGGCCCACAAGTAGAAATCTATCGGTTGGCGCAGTCGTTCTATCAGGTAGGGCTTTCGCCCAAGGATGCCATCCATTTCGCATGTGCCGTGCACACGGGCTCGGACTTTTTCCTGACCTGTGATGACCGGCTTATCAAGCAGGCGAAGCAAGTGGCGGTTGCGATCAAGGTCATGAATCCAGTGGATTATGTCAGGCAAGAAAGTGCATGAGGAACAAAAGCCATGATGACCGACACGGAAATCCGATTCAAAGGCATTGATGCTTTGAATAAGGCGCTTGGCCCGGCGGCGGCTCTGCGATTTCTGACCATGATACACCGAGACGCCACCGATTACGTAGAGGTCTCACGGCGGCTTTATGAGGGCCAGACCATAGACGAGATTTTCGAGCGAGCCCAAGCGCAATGGCAGGAACCCGCTAAATGACCCCAATCCCCATCGCCTGCCTGCTGTCTGAAAGCGAAAAGGCCCAGCGCGGCGCTGACCTCTCGCAGACGCTGTTCGATGCCGTGCAGGAGACGCGCGAACTCGCCGATGGCTATGCGTTCCGCTTCGCGCCCGAGCGGCGCTGGTTGGACGCGCTGGTCGAGTTTGCCGCCTCCGAGCGCGAGTGCTGTCCCTTTCTCCTCTTTGATATTCGCTGTGGGCCGGGGCTGGCCCCCGATCTAGTCGGGGGCTGGCGCCCATCTGGCTGAACATCCGCGGCGAACCGGCGGAGGCCCAGGAGTTCATTCGCCGGGCTTTTGTCGGGTCCGTCCCATCGTGATACCCTTGTGAGGGCATTATGGCGCAAAAGAAACGCAAACCGGGCGGCAAAAGCGCCCAATCGAAGCCGGATGCACCGCTCAAGCTAGACCGCCGGGCGTTGGAGAAGGCGACTTGGGATATGAACCGCCTCATGCAGAGCCAGGACTTTGGCAGCCTAGATGAGGCGAACGATTTTCTCCAGCGGTTCGCCGGGGTTGGCAAAATACCGGTGGTGGAGAAGCACGACCCGCTCGAGCAGGCGCAGGACGTGATGTACGAGGCGTGGAACGCTGAGGGCAAGCGGCGCGTCGAACTGGCGCGTAAGGCGCTGACGATTTCTCCGGACTGCGCCGATGCCTACGTCTTGCTCGCCGAGGAGACGGCCACCAGCGTCCGCGAAGCGCGGAAACTTTACGAGGAGGGCGTCAAGGCCGGCGAGCGCGCGCTCGGCCCGCAGACGTTTGAGGAGGAGGCCGGGCAGTTCTGGAGCATGATCGAAACGCGCCCGTACATGCGCGCCCGCGAAGGGCTGGCGCAGGTGCTATGGGCGCTCGGCGAAAAACGAGAGGCCGCCGGCCATTTCCGCGAGATGCTGCGGCTCAACCCGAATGACAACCAGGGGATTCGCTACTTTCTGGCTCGCCTCCTGCTGGAACTGGGCGCGGATAAGGAGCTGGGCGAGTTGCTCGGCCAATTCAAAGACGATGCGATGGCCGAGTGGAACTACATGCGCGCCCTCCGGCAATTCCGCCGCAGCGGGGCGGGCGACGAGGCCAACCGATTGCTGAAGCGCGCGATCAAGCAAAACCGCTTTGTGCCCCATTACCTGCTGGGCACCCGGAAGATGCCTGCCAGACTGCCGGAAACGATGGGCTGGGGCGACGAGAACGAGGCGATTGCCTACGCCGCCGACAACCTGCGTTACTGGCAGGAGACGCGCGGCGCGCTGGCGTGGCTGTACGATACGATTCATCGGGGCCGCGCCGTCTGACCGCGCCTGGGCGGCCAGAGCGTTAGCGCGTTACGCGTTAATGCGTTTTGACGGTCTCACGAGGGGCGCGCACCCTATCCGCCGAATGCGGTTCGGGGGCAACCGCGGAACGCGCCCACGCGCAACGTCCTGAACGGCCGAGCGACCATCCGCATTCTGCCGTCACAGCGGCTGTTCCGCGAGTTGCTTGATGCGCGGCAGGGTTTCGGCGTTCCAGGTGATTGTGGAGAGGCCGTACTTCTTGCGCATCGTCTCCGGCGCCATGCCCGCCTTATAGTCGCGCACCGCCGCCGTCATCCGCAGTTCCTCGAACGACACGCCTTCGCTCAAGCCCGCCGCCCGCCCTGCGTTGGTCAGCACGTATTCCAGATTGCGCATCGAGCACTCAAACAGCTTCTGCTTGGGGTGGTACTGCGCTTGGTAGGCGGCCAGCGTCTCGGCGAAGTCTTTGGGCAGGGTCAGCCGGCGCTCCTTGCGCGTGTAGCGCGGGTTGCCGTAACGAACCCACAGCGTCGGCGCGGCGGGGTCGGACAGGTCAATGTGTTCCAGCAGAATGCCCGCGCACTCGCTCTTCTTGATGCCGGTGTGGATCACCAGCGAGGCCAGCAGGTAGGGGCGCGTGTCGGGCTTCTCGGCCTGCGTCATCTGCCGCGCGGCGTTGAGCAGGCGCGTGATCTGCTCCTCGTAGAGGATGCGCGGCAGGGGATCCACCGACGGCTCGTGGATCAGCGGCGCGGCGGGGTCGCTGTCAATCGCCCTGGTCTTGGCCAGCCACTCGAAGAAGACCTTGAGGGTGGTCAGCCGCCGCTCAAGTGATTTCACACTGCACGGCACGCCGCGCTCGTGCCGGAGGTAGTGCAGAAAGCGGCTCAAGTCGCGCGAACTGATCGCGCCGATGCGGCGGTTGGCGTCCAGATAACTGCTCAACAGCTTCAGGTCAAGGTTGAACGCCTTGATGGTGTGCGGGCTAAGGCCGCGGCGCAGCATTTCCGGGTAGAACGCGCTGATGGCCGCCGCCAGCGACGACTGCCGCGATGGGTCGGCGGGCAGGCTCAACGGCGCGGCGACCGCGCCATCGGGGGTGGTGGTGAAGAGTGACAACTGCGCCTCTTTGGGCATGGACAATTCCCTCCGTGATAGTAATAGCGGATTTCGCGTAAGAAGTCAACCCCTCTGACCGCGTTCGATTATGTGGCTTTGCCCGCGTTATGTTATAATCAGCGCAAACGGGCTGTATGCCCGTTAGTTTTGCGCCGTTAGCTCAATCGGCAGAGCAAGCGCCTCTTAAGCGTTAGGTTACAGGTTCGATTCCTGTACGGCGCACTTCTCTTCACCCGCCGGGGTGGTGGAATGGTAGACACGTTCCAGCCCGTTCGGAATTGTCTATTTTTTTCGGCGGTTGACACCCCATTTTTAACCTTCTATAATCATTGCATTGAAAGGGTTCTGACGTTGTTAAACTTGACTCAAGAAAAAATCGGCCCGTGTCTGGTGGCCTTGCAGGTGGAGGTCGAGCCGGAGCGCGTGGATACGGCGATGCAGAAGGCGGCGAAGCGCATCGCGCAGGCCGGCCGCGTGGCGGGCTTTCGCAAGGGCAAAGCGCCCTACCATCTGATCCTGCGCACCTATGGCAAGCCGGCGGTCTTGCAGGAAGCCGTGGACGAGCTGGGCAACCAGATTCTGAAAGAGGCGGTCGCCCAGCAAGACATCAAACCCTACGACCGCCCCGCGCTGGAAGTCGTCAAGACCGAGCCGCTGACGCTGAAGTTCACGGTGTCCACCACTCCGGCGGTTGATCTGGGTGCCTACCGCGCCATTCGCGTGGAGAGCCAGCCTGCGGCGGCAGACGAAGCCGAGGTCAATAGCGCCTTGGAGCGGACGCGCAAGGCGCACGCCACCACCGCGCGCGTCGAGCGTCCCGCCCAGATGAGTGATATGCTGCGGCTCGACGTGAAGGTTCAGTCGGGCGACAAGACCATGCTGGATCGCAAAGACGCCGACGTCGAGCTGGTCGAGGGCGAGGATGATATCGCGCCAGGGTTCAGCGCGGCCATGATCGGCGCGCAAAGCGGCGAGGCGCGCAATTTTGAATTGGCCGTGCCCGCCGACCACGCCAATACGGCTTTCGCCGGACTGACCCTGCAGGTCAGCACGCAGGTCAAGGACATTCAAGAAGTGACCCTGCCGCCGCTCGACGACGAACTGGCGAAGACCGCCGGCACCTTTGAAACGCTGGACGAGTTGCGCGCTGACCTGCGCCAGAAACTGCTGACCCGCGCCGAGGAGCGCGAGCGCGGGCGCTTTGAAGACGAAGTGGTCAAGGCGGCGCTGGGCGGTGCGCATATCGAGTTTCCCGACGCGATGGCCGAGGAGGAATTGCGCCATTCGCTTAGCGACCTGATGCGCGACGTGTCGCAGATGGGGTACACCTTCGAGAACTGGCTGCGCATGAACAACCTGACCATGGAGTCCCTGCGCGCTTCGTTCCGCCCCGGCGTCGAGGAGCGCCTGCGCCGGTCGTTGCTCCTCTTTAACGTCGCCGAGCGCGAGGGTATCAAGGTTGAAAAGGCCGATGTGGACGCGGCGGTTGACGAACAGGTTGCGAATTACCCGGCCGAGATACAGGACACGGCGCGCACCGTCTACAACGGAGAAGAGATGCGCGCGACGCTGGGCCTGCGGTTGTTGCAACAGCGCGCGCTGGATAAACTGGTGACGATTGCCAAGGGGCAGGGCGTGCTCCTGCCCGGCGACGAGAGCGCCAACCAGCCGGGCGCTCTGTTGGTGGCATCGTAAGCGCGGCTCCCTTCGCCGCCGCACCGCAAACCGATGGCTTCCGAGTGCGGGCAATGCCGACCCACTATGAACAGCGGCGGCCTCACATCCGAGGTTGACTTTACTGATAACTCGCGTTACGCTAAGATGTCATTGCGCGCGAAGCGAAGCCATCTCCCCGCCACTTGAAGGAGATAGCTGCGTCGCACAAGGGCTCCTGGGTTGGAGGGCAGGCTTCAGCCGGACAGGTCAGCGAGCCATCGCACCGGCTGAAGCCTGCCCTCCCAAGACGCCGCCGCGCCGTGACGCGCGTAACATAAATGATAAGGAGATTCGCATGGACTTTCGCAACATCGTTCCCTATGTCATCGAAACCACCGGGCGCGGCGAGCGCGCCATGGATATTTACTCCCTGCTGTTGAAGGAGCGCATCATCTTCTTGGGCACGCCAATCAACGATCAGGTCGCCAACGCCATCGTCGCCCAGCTGATCTTCCTCGACCGCGAGGACCCGGAGCGCGACATCAACATGTACATCAACAGCCCGGGCGGCGTGATCTACTCCGGCATGGCCATTCTGGATACCATGCAACTCGTGCGCGCGCCCATCTCGACCACGGCCGTCGGCTCCACCGCCTCCTTCGGCACGGTCGTGCTGGCCGCCGGCACCAAAGGCAAGCGTTACGCCCTGCCCAACGCGACCATCCACCTGCACCAGCCGCTGGGCGGCATGGAAGGGCAGGCTTCGGATATCGCCATTCACGCCAAAGAAATCCTGCGCCTGCGCGACTCGATCAACGAGATTCTGGCCCGGGCCACCGGCCAACCCCTTGAGAAGATTGCGCACGACACCGAGCGCGACTTCTTCCTCGATGCCCAGTCCGCGAAGGAGTACGGCATTGTGGACGAAGTGCTGTCCAAGCCGCAATCCGGCATAGACGGCAAGGGGAGCGCGAATGGCAGCCAAGCGACTTAGCGAGGTTGATCGCTGTTCGTTTTGCGGCCGCGATCAGGCGCAGGTCAACCACCTGATCGCGGGCCCCAGCGCAGTCTATATCTGCGATGAGTGCGTTGAGTTGTGCAAAGAGATTCTGCAGGACGAGAGCGGCGCCCCCGGCCAGAAGTCGCTGGCGTGGGGCCGCCTGCCGACCCCGCAGGAAATCTACCGCCAGTTGAACCAGTACGTCGTCGGCCAGGACCGCGCTCAGAAGGTGCTGTCGGTCGCAGTCTATAACCACTACAAGCGCATCAGCCAGAGCGACCGTCTGGCGGCTGACGAAGTGGAGTTACAAAAGTCCAACATCCTGCTGGTCGGCCCCACCGGTTGCGGCAAGACCCTGCTCGCCCAGACACTGGCGCGCGTGCTCGACGTGCCGTTCACCATTGCCGACGCGACGGCGCTGACCGAAGCCGGCTATGTCGGCGAAGATGTTGAAAACATCCTGCACCGCCTGTTACAGGCCGTTGATTATCAGGTGGCGCGCGCCGAGCGCGGCATCGTCTATATTGACGAGATAGACAAGATCGCGCGCAAGAGCGCGGACAGCCCGTCCATTACCCGCGACGTGTCGGGCGAGGGCGTGCAACAGGCGTTGTTGAAAATCCTCGAAGGCACGGTCGCCAACGTGCCGCCGCACGGCGGGCGCAAGCACCCGCATCAAGAGTTTATTCAGATCAACACGGCCAACATTCTGTTCATCTGCGGCGGCGCGTTTCAAGGGCTGGCCGACATCACCGCGCAACGCACCAACGACAAGCGCGCGCTCGGCTTCCGCACGCACGACCAGCGCGCGCGGCAAGAGGCGCCCGAGTCCGAACTCCTGCGCAACGTCACCGCCGACGATCTGGTATCTTTCGGCCTCATCCCCGAATTTGTGGGGCGTCTGCCCATTGTCGTCGGCGTGGAAGCGCTGGACGAATCCATGCTGGTGCAAATCCTGACCCAGCCCAAGAACGCGCTGATCAAGCAGTATCAAAAACTGTTCGGCCTCGACAAGGTTGAG